>CAZUGM010000013.1:0-3247 GCA_964619915.1 uncultured Fusobacteriaceae bacterium
GATTGCATCTGTACATGCTGCTGTGATAGCCAGGTTAACAGCCAGCTCCTTTCCTTCCCACAGATAAGTTCCGTCTGCATCCTTAGTTAATTTTGCATATAATCCCTCTGTTTTGGCTGCAGCCTCATCCAATAACTTATGTGCTTCTGCTAAGTTAGCTGCTTCATCCCAGTTACCGTCTGCATCTAAAATATCATAACTTGTCAGTGTTTTTTCAAATTGCCCCTCTGTCCCTAACTGCTCACCATCTTCATACATCATCCACATATTTCTAGAGTATGGTGCATTTGAGGCGATCCCGTATTTCCCTAAGAAAATTTCTCTGAATTTGATTCTGTCAAATTCATAGGCGAAAGCCTTTCTTACTTCCGGTAATTGTGCAGGTCCAAAGTCATTATGGAATGTGATCTGTCCACCACCATGTCTGAAGTAGTCGTTGGTAGCAATACCTGAATCATCTTTTGCCGCATCTATATTTTCTTCTTTAGTCAAACCTGTTATACCGTCAATTTCCCCTGTCACTAATTGAGTTATCTTAGTTTCTTCAGGTATATTTTGAACAATTAATTTAGTTATATTTGGTTTTTCCCCTTCGAAGTTCCCCTGGTAGTTTTCATTGATAGATAACTTTACATATTGTGACTCCACATACTCATCTATCTTATATGGCCCGTACCCTACTGGAGCCGACATATTTGCTTTAACCCACTGCTGAGGAGTTATCCCATCCTTTTCTGCCCCTGCACTTATATATTTAGAATCTAAAATAGCTTCAGTAAATACAGAAGAACCTACAGTATACATTATCTCCTTTAGATAAAATACCACAGTATTAGTAGCTTCATCCAACTCTACTCTATCAACATATTGAGATAAACTGCTTGTCCCACCTGTAGCTGATAAAGCCTCTTTATCCATGAAAAAATCATATGTAAACTTTACATCCTTGGCTGTCAATGGATCTCCATTTGAAAACTTCATCCCATCCTTTATCTTAAATGTCCAGATATCATCACTCTCTTTAGACGGATCTGATTTTGACAATGTTTTGCTCTCTACAAAGGAAGCTAAAACAAGTTCCCCCTTGTCTGTCGGTGATAAAAGTCCTCCGCCCCACACCAGTCTTCTGATATTTGCATCATATGATGAGTTTGTCCACCCATAGTAGAAATCCCCATTAAAGTTAGATGTTCCCATTACAAAGGTTGTTTCCTTTCCTTTTCCCTCTGTTGTTCCTGCTGTTTCCTTGTCCGATCCTCCGCAACCTGTAAGTAATAAAGTCGCCAATACTCCAAGTATCAATAATTTTTTCTTCATACTTTCCTCCCTAGTTTTTTTTTTAGACTATAATCATTATATATACTAATGTAATACTATAATTTTCTCGATTTTAAAAACTTTAATTTTGAATTTCGCATTTTTTAATTAAAGTTTAGGTCATTTTTAATTAAAAGCACAAATAAAAAGTACCACAATACCAAAAAATAGTCAATTTAAAATTAGAAAATTCTTAAAAAAATATGAACTTTTCTAATGAAAAGTCTTTTTTTTTAGTATCACATATATTTTATTTATCGATAAAAGTATAATTTATTTATATAAATTAATTATCTTTATTTTATATAATTTTTTTCTTAGTTTATTCTTTAAATGTTATTGAGGACTGATATTTCTGAACATAAAAATGGGAGGACCCCCAGGTCCTCTCAAATTTCATAATATTATTTAAATCATTTCAGTTTTTGATATTATTTTTTGAAATCTGCTTTTATTATTGCAAAAGGCCATTGCCATAGTGCATTCGTTTCAAAATTTTCAACTTTATTTGTATACGCATCGTAGTAGTTATTTGAGTATAACGGTAATAGTGGCAGCTCTTCATTAACTTCTACAATCCATTTTCTCCACTTAGCTTTATAATTAGCAGTTCCCTCTTCAGTTGATGGATTTGAAAATCTAATTTCATCAAGTAATTTTTCATCTGCGACATATCTTGTTGTATTACTTGAAGACCCTTTTCCAAAAGGTAAGATTTTTGTACTAGACCAGCTGTCGTATGGATCATATTCAAGATTATAAGAGGTTCCACCTGTAAACATATGGTATTTTCTCTCGCTTAAAGGTGAATTTCCATATAAGTTGTTGGCCATGATGGACCAATCCATAGAGTCTACATTGATCTGCATTCCAAACTTATCCTGAACTTCCTTAGTCAGAGTAAGGTTGATTGCATCTGTCCATGCTGATGTGATAGCCAGATTAAGGGTAAGCTCCTTCCCTTCCCATAGATAAGTTCCGTCTGCATCCTTAGTTAATTTTGCATATAATCCCTCTGTTTTAGCTGCAGCCTGGTCCAATAATTTATGCGCTTCCTTTAGGTTAGCCGCTTCATCCCAGTTACCATCTGCGTCTAAAATATCATAACTTATCAATGATTTTTCAAATTTTCCCTCTGTTCCTAATTTCTCACCATCATCATACATCATCCACATATTTCTAGAGTATGGTGCATTTGAAGCTATCCCATATTTTCCTAAGAAAATTTCTCTGAATTTAATTCTGTCAAACTCATAGGCAAAAGCTTTTCTTACTTCCGGTAATTGTACCGGTCCAAAGTCAGAATGGAATGTAATCTGTCCTCCACCATGTCTGAAATAATCATTAAAATCAATACTTTGATCACCTTTTACTGCATCTATATTTTCTTCTTTAATTAATCCTGTTATACCATCAATTTCACCTGATACTAATTGAGTTACCTTAGTTTCCTCAGGAACATTTTGAACGATTAAGTGATCAATACTAGGCTTCTTCCCTTCAAAATTCCCCTGGTAGTTTTCATTGATAGATAATTTTACATATTGTGACTCAACATATTCATCTATCTTATACGGTCCGTACCCTATTGGTGTAGACATATTGGCCTTAACCCATTGTTGAGGAGTTATTCCATCCTTTTCTGACCCTGCAAGAATCATTGTTGAATCTAATATAGATTGATCTTCATAGAACACAGAGGATCCTACTGTATACATTGTTTGTTTTAAATAAAATACTACAGTATTATTAGCTTCATCTAACTCCACTCTATCAACATATTGGGATAAACTACTTGTTCCTCCTGTAGCTCCTAATGCCTCCTTATCCAAATAAAAATCATATGTAAACTTTACATCCTTGGCTGTCAATGGATCCCCGTTTGAAAACTTCATTCCATCCTTTATCTTAAATGTCCAAACATCATTAC
>CAZUGM010000013.1:3343-14005 GCA_964619915.1 uncultured Fusobacteriaceae bacterium
AGAAGTCATCCACCCCATACCAACCTTTTGATATTTGCATCATACGCAGAATTTGTCCATCCATAGTAAAAATCACCATTAAAGTTAGATGACCCCATTACAAATGTTGTTTCCTGATCTTTTCCCCCAGTTGTCCCTGCTGTTTCCTTATCCGATCCTCCGCAACCTGTAAATAATAAGGTTGCTAACACTCCAAGTATTAATAATTTTTTCTTCATTCTTACCTCCCTAGTTTTATTATTAGAACACAATCATTCTATATACTAATGTAATACTATAAATTCTTTCATTTTAAAAAGTTTTAGTTTATATTTTTATCAACTTTAAGGTTTTTTTAATTTAAAACATAAATAAAAAGTACCACAATACTAAAAAATAGTCAATTTCAAAATCAGAATAATGAACTTTTTTGATAAAAAGTATTATAAATTAGTACATATTATATTTTATTCCATTAAATAATAGTACAAATTATTTATACATAAACTATCTTTAGTTTTCATAAATTTCTCCTTAACCTGCATCTATAAGTTCTTAAGAAATACCAGGGTATAAAAATAGGAGGATCCGAGGATCCTCCTAAATTCTATAAGATTATTTGAATTATTTTACTGCGATTACTTCGATCTCAACTTTAACATCTTTTGGTAATCTAGCTACTTCTACACAAGCTCTGGCAGGCTTTGTATCTGTGAAGTATTGTGCATAGATCTCATTGATCTTTCCAAAGTCATTCATATCTTTGATAAAAACTCCAGCCTTTACAACATCAGCTAAAGAATATCCAGCTTCAGTAAGGATAGCCTTTACATTTTCTAACGATTGTTTAGTTTGCTCCTGCACATCTTCAGATATTAATTCCATTGTAGCTGGTACGAATGGGATTTGTCCTGAAACATATAATGTTCCGTTTACTTCTACTGCTTGTGAATATGGTCCTAATGCAGCTGGTGCATTATCTGTATGAATATATCTTTTTGACATGATCTTACCTCCATTTTTTATTATGATATTACTATATAAATTATACAATTTTTAAATTTTATGTCAACGAAAAAATTAAAAAATTTAAATTTTATTTTTCTCAAAAGATAAAAAAAAGATAGATTTATGGAAATTCTTTGCAAATACAAGGCTACTTCTATAATAACCGTATGTTATCAAAACATTATATACCATTTCAATTCTAATCAGATCAAAAAAAAGCTTTTTTTTGTTGACTTTTTCATCATTTTTAAAGTATAATCAATTATGTGTACTAAAAATATAGTAACTTAGGAGTTCAAAATGCTAAAAGATAATAGAATTAGAATTATTTGTGGTCACTACGGAAGTGGAAAAACCGAATTTGCAATCAACTATTCTTTGGCTCTTAAGGCGTCTCAAGAGAAAGTTGCAATTGCTGATATGGATGTAGTCAATCCATATTTTAGAAGCAGGGAAAAAGCTGAAGTTTTAAGGGAACAGGGAATCAAAGTTATATACAGTTCTATCGAAGGAACAGCTCTTGATATACCTGCTGTTACTGGAGAAGTTGAAACATTGATAGTAGGTAACGAATGGAACTTAATCTTAGATGTTGGAGGAGATAATGTTGGAGCCAGAGCTTTGGCACGCCACTCTAAGGAAATCAGACCTGATGATTATGACATGTTTTTCGTCATCAATGCTTACAGACCTGAAACACAGAATGCCGAAGATGTTATAACACACCTGCAGGCTGTGGAAAAAACTACTGGAATCAAGGTTACCGGCCTTGTAAATAATACTCATATGATGAGAAACACTACATTGGAAGATGTTTTATTTGGTCAAAAAGTTTCTGAGGAAGTTTCTAAAAAATTGAATCTTCCGATTAAATATATATCGTGTATCGAGGAAGTAGAAAAACAGCTCCCTCAAGAATTAAAAGATATCTGTATCACCACCTCTCTAATAATGAGAGAAAATTGGATGAGTTAAAAAAAGTAAGTTAAACGTAAAGGTAGTGTCTTATGCCTACCCCGTGTAAATACAAATTAGGAGGTTTAGAATGGCTAAAGGAATAGTTAGTTTTAATGCAGATCGTTGCAAAGGTTGTCAACTATGTGTGTCTGTCTGTCCGGTTAAGATAATTGAATTAGATAGAACCACTACAAACTCAAAGGGATATAACCCAGCTCACGTAAGTGAAGCAAATAAAGAAAAATGTATCGGTTGTGCTCAATGTGGTCTTATGTGTCCAGATTCTGTTATCACAGTTGAAAGAAATTAATAAAGGGGGACTAAAATAATGTCTAAAGTACTTATGAAAGGTAACGAAGCAGTCGGTGCAGCAGCTATTAAAGCTGGATGTAAATATTTCTTCGGTTATCCTATCACACCACAAAATGAAATTCCAGAATATATGTCTAAAAAACTTCCTGAAGTTGGAGGAGAGTTCGTTCAAGCTGAATCTGAAGTAGCTGCTATAAACATGGTTTACGGTGCTGCAGGTTCTGGAGCAAGAGTAATGACTTCATCTTCTTCACCCGGTATGGCACTTAAGCAAGAGGGAATCTCTTACTTAGCTGGAGCAGAATTACCAGCTGTTATAGTAAACATGATGAGAGGAGGTCCTGGTTTAGGAGGGATTCAACCTGCTCAATCTGACTACTTCATGTCAGTTAAAGGTGGAGGTAATGGAGACTACTTCATGCCGGTATATGCACCTGCATCTATCCAGGAAACAGTTGATTTAATTCAAGAAGCTTTTGACGTAGCTGACCAATACAGAACTCCAGTTATGGTAATAGCTGATGGAATGATCGGTCAAATGATGGAGCCAGTTGAATTTAAAGAGATGCCTCATAGAAAATTAGAGGAAAAAACATGGGCAACTAACGGAACTAAAGAAGAGAGAAAACCTAATGTTATCAACTCTTTATTCTTAGATGCTCAAGATCTAGAAGATCATATCATTAGATTAGAAGAAAAATACAACTTAATGGAAGAAAATGAATGCAGATGGGAAGAATATAAGTTAGAAGGTGCTGAAGTAGTTATCGCAGCTTATGGAACTACTGCAAGAATTGTAAAAAATGCTATCGATACCTTAGAGAAAGACGGAATTAAAGTTGGACTAATCAGACCAATCACATTATGGCCATTCCCTAAGAAAGCATTTGATCACATCGATTCTACTACAACTAATGTATTAACTGTTGAGATGAGTAGAGGACAAATGATCGAAGATGTTAGATTAGCTTTAAATGGTAAATTACCTACTGCATTCTATGGAAGAACTGGTGGAGTTATCCCGACTCCTGCTGGCGTTGTAGAAGCAGTTAAGAAACTTGTTGGAGGTGCTAAATAATGGCAGTTGTTTTTAAAGAAACAAAGGGACTTACAGATGCTAAAACTCACTACTGTCCTGGATGTACTCACGGAATTGTTCATAGATTAGTTGCAGAAGTTTTAGAAGAATTAGGAGTATTAGGAGAAACTATCGGTGTTGCACCGGTTGGATGTTCTGTACTTGCATATAAATATTTTAATTGTGATGTTCACCAAGCTGCCCATGGAAGAGCTCCTGCTGTAGCTACTGGTATCAAAAGAGTTAATCCTGATAAAGTAGTATTTACTTATCAAGGTGACGGAGATTTAGCTTCTATCGGTGCTGCTGAGATCGTTCATGCTGCTGCCAGAGGAGAAAAATTTACAACTATATTCATCAACAATGCTATCTACGGAATGACTGGTGGGCAAATGGCTCCTACTACTTTAGTAGGTCAAAAAGCTACTACAGCTCCATTAGGAAGAGATCCTAAAAAAGTTGGAATGCCTATGAGAATGTCTGAGATGTTAGCTACTTTAGACGGAGCTAAATTTGTTGAAAGAGCTTCTGTTCATAACCCTGCTGGTGTTAGAAAGACTAAGGCTGCCATTAAAAAAGCATTTGAGATGCAAATAAATGGTGACGGTTTTGGAATCGTAGAAGTATTATCTACTTGTCCTACAAACTGGGGAATGACTCCTGTTGACTCATTAAAGTGGTTAGAAGAAAACATGATTCCATATTACCCATTAGGTAATATCAGAACTCCTGAAGGAGGGGATAAATAATGAATGAGAAAGTAATCGCTGCTGGATTTGGTGGACAAGGTGTAATGTCTTTAGGTCAATTATTAGCATATGCTGGAATGATAGAAGAGAAACAAGTTTCATGGTTACCATCTTATGGTCCTGAAATGAGAGGAGGAACTGCTAACTGTGGTGTTATCGTCTCTGATGGTCTTATTGGATCACCTGTAGTTGTAGGAGATGCCACATGTTTAATAGCTATGAACAAGCCTTCTTTGGATAAATTTGAAGTAGATGTAGTTTCTGGGGGGAAAATACTTATCAACTCATCTTTAATCAAAGATAAAACAACTAGAACTGATGTAGATGCATTTTATATCGATGCAAATGCAATCGCTGAATCTTGTGGAACTGTTAAAGCAGCTAACATGGTTATGTTAGGAGCTTTCTTAGAACTTACTAAAACTGTAGAGCAGGATAGTGTTTTACAAGCTTTCGTAAAAGTATTCGGAGAAAATAAGGCTAAATTTGTTCCTATGAACAGAGAAGCTTTAAATAAAGGTGCAGAAGCAGTAAAATAAGCTTTTTTCTATATAATTCAATTTAAAAGGAGTCGAGAACATAGTTCTCAACTCCTTTTTTTTATAATCCGTTATTTTTTCTTTTCCGGTTTATTCTTAACAACTTTCATATCTTTTAATGAGATATCGTCATCTACATCTGCAAAACTTCTCTTTCTAACCATAGTTTCTGATAACTGCAGGTGAAGTTTTATGAAGTCTTCCATCTTTTGTATATCTTTTTCTTTCCCTTTGGAATCTATCTTTTTTAATGTTTTCCTATCTTTCAGGGTAAAATTTCTTCCATTTTTTTCATAGTAGTAATCTTTATACATAATCACCGCTTTTTCAAATTCCTTAGGAGATTTTGTATAAGCCATCCTCTCCCCGTCTTTTGCATTAAGGAGATCTTTTCCCCACGATGCATTCTTATATGAACCGCCTAAATATCCCATAATAGTAGGGAGTATATCTACCTGTGCTCCTACCTTATCTATTCTCTGTGGCTTCAATGAACCATCTGGAGTGTAAAATAATAATGGAATATTATGCTGTAATCCGCTAAAAGAATGATCTGATACAATTACAAAAAGTGTATCCATATACCACGGCTCATCCTTGATACTCTCAAAAAATTCTTCAAAAGCTGTATCCATATATCTATAAGCATTATACCTCATCATAAGGGAATCATCGGTTCCTGCTTTTGTATCTCTTGAACTGTATTTTTTTGTATACTCTTCCAGCCTGTCATATTCCTTTGGTATTTCAAATGGACTGTGGTTGGATATAGTCAGTATCTCAGCAAAGAAAGGCTCCTTTAGTTTTTTTATCTCTTTGGCACTTCTGTCAAATAACACTGTATCCGGTGCACCCCAATGATATTTAGAAGTTATCTCCTTAGGAAAATCTTTTTTCCCGGTAAAATTATCCATCCCATTGGTCAAAAGAACTCCCTGCATATTGTCAAAGTTCAACCTGGATCCATGATAAAAATTGGTATTATAACCTCTATCTTTTAATATTCTAGGCAGACCGTAAAATGGTTTTTGTACCGCTGGATCACGCATAAGATCTCTTCCTACCTGTACCGGGAAAGATACATTGGTAGACAACACACCGTTTCTGGTCCTGCTGCCATTTCCATAAAAACTGGTAAACAAGATTCCTTTTTTAGACAGCTCGCTAAGATATGGTGTCAGATCAGGATCGTTATGCCCAAGCGCTCCTACATATTGTCCCGATAAACTTTCAGCTATAATTAGGACTACATTTTTGTCTTTCAGCGGCTTTCTTGTATCTGTTATTCTAAGAAGGGGATTCTGCTCACTTAAAAATTGATTGTTCTCAGTTCCCACCAATTCCCTGCTTCTTTTAATCAATTCATTTTGACCAAAAAATTCTAATTTTTTCAGATCAATATTTTTAAACTCCCTCTGCCTGTCTATGGAGTGGATCAGAGACAGCATCCCATTTTGTGTCATCTGGTTGGCTAAAAGTTTCTTGGAAAAGAATCCGTGCTCTACATTTCTAGGTCTATTCTGTAATCCTCTTATACCGATAAATACAATTAAAATTAAAACTATAAAACTAAAAATATTCTTCTTTATCTCTCCCAGCCTGTCAGTTAAATAGATCTCTTTTAAAATATTATAAGACAGACACAGGTTTATTATTGTCAATATACATATCAACCCGTATATCAAAGGCAGATTAAAGATGGCACCCATATTTCCATAGATCTCAGTATCTCCTGCATATTCAAAGATAGATGCATCTAACTGAGTTTTAAATTCCCTAAAATAATAAACATTTCCTGCTGAAAAAAATATTGTTATAAACATTAAAATTCCATAGATCCCCATGGATATTTTAAACCATATTTTTTTTAACGGTATTATTCTGGAAACTAAAAATAGCAAAAGTAAAACAGCCATTATTATTCCGCCTATAGAGGCATCAAACTTCACACCTATATAAAATCCTTTAAAAATTTCATCCCATGTCAGACTACCATTGTTATTTACACTTAAAAACCAAATTCTTGTAAAACATAAGGTAATCAATATCAAAAAATACTGCATCATAAAACTGTTTAATATTCCTTTTTTTTTCATTTCAACTCCCCTTTTTAAGATTTTTCCTAACTTTTATAAATTTATTTATTTTTACCCTTTAGTTTTTTTCTTACTCTTCCCCACCAATGGAGTAAATTATTTAAGCATTTAGCTCCCCTGTAATAAATATCATTTTTTTCATACTCTATCTCTCCGGGGCAGCTCTCTTCTAAATAGATATATTCATACCTGGCTCCAAATTTTCCATATTTGTTTCTTGAAAACTTTGAATCTATAATATAGACATGTTTGTTATCAATAATAAAATTAACCAGCTGGGAATCACCGTGTAAATATCCCGACTGATGGAGCTTATCCAACTCTTTTTTTATCAATTCTAAATGTTTTATCGATCCTGTCTCTCCTGAAAGATATTCACATATAAAATAAGAATCTACCACAAATCCATATTTTCTTCTCTCAAAAGCTAAGATAGGTTTATATGTCAACAGACCTTCCCCATATATTTTTTCTGCCTGCATAAACTCACGATAAGATTCTGAACCCCTGAATATAGAAAGAAACCTCTGCCACTTCCGGCTGTTTTTTTCCCTAGGAACTTTAAATACTAATTTCTCTCCTTCAAAAGTAAATAAACTGACTTTACTCCTGTTGTCATCTTTAAATATCTTCTCTACCCTTAAGTTTTCTAAACCATCTAATATTTTTAAGTATTTTTCATCTCTATAATAAATAGTCATACCATTATTTTTTTTTATTTTCATAAGACCTCACTCTTTTCTTATATCTCTCTCCTAATTTTAGGAGAGAGATAAGTTCATTAATTTAGTAAAACCTTCTTTTCTTCTGTCGCAGATTTTTAAAAATATGTCCAACGCAGACTCTCAGATTAATTCTGATTTCTAAATTCCAAAATTAAAATAAATCTGTGTTAATTTTGCTTTTTTCATCTGTGTAATCTGTGTCAAAAATAACTTTTGATTTTCCTTTATCCATTAAAATAATTCGTTATTTTTTCGTATACTACTTCCGGCTTAATCTCCAGCATACACTTAAAGTGTCCTTTAGGGCACTTGTCTCCTCCGTGTAATCCACAGGGTCTGCAGTCTAAACTATTGTTTTCCAGTACTTCTGAATTTGTCGACCACGGAAAGAATCCCAGCTCTCTGGTTGTTGCTCCAAAAATAGCTATTATATGTAACTTTTCAAAAGCGGAAGCAATATGGATGGGTGAACTGTCATTGGTAACTATTAAATCACTCCTCCTGCAAAGTTCTGCCACATCCAGCAGACTGGTTTTCCCCATCAAGTTTATTATATTTTTGTCTGTATACATATTAAGCATAGACTCTTCATGCCCTCCGATAAGAACAATCCTATATTCACTTTTTCCTGCTAACTTTTTTAGAAGTTCGTTGAAATATTCCAGAGGCCACCTCTTGGTAAACCACTTACTTCCAGGAGCAACTAAAATTATTTTTTTTCCCTTTAAATTATTTTTTTTCCAGATCTCATCTATCTTTTGTACCTCTATCTCACTTGGATAAAGAGATAGTTTATCATCGGTAAAATTATCCAATTCTACAAAGGACAATAATTTTTCTACCTCATGCTTGGATCTGTCGTAGGGAATTTTTTTAGTCAATAAAAAACCTCCGCTGGCATTATCATAACCGACCCTTGTAGGAGCACCAGTCAATCTGGCTAAGATAGAACTTCTCAAATACCTGTGAGGAATTATCACCTCATCGAACCCTTTATAGTTGAGTCTTTTTCCAAGCAGATAAAGCCCCTTAAATCCTCTGTGAGCCCCTCTCTTGTCATAGGCTATTATCTCATCCAAATCCGGATTATTTTTCAATACACTGGCTCCTGCCGGAGTAGTTACATAGGTTATACTGCATCCTTCATTTATATATTTAGCCTTTAATTTTTTTATTAGAGGAGTTGATAAAATTATATCTCCAATAAATGCCGTATGTATTATTAATATTTTTTTCAAATTAAAGCCTCCTCTACATTTTATTTTTGTTCATATACATAATTGCTCATTATTATAACACATTTAATAAAACATATAAAAGGAGAAAGAAATTCTTTCTCCTTTACATCTATTAATATTTTTTATTTATATAGTTGACTATCATCTCATCTATTATGGGTAAGATCCTTTCAGGAGTTATTAGATCATACTCCTCCTTAGAGGTTTCTGGTCTTTCGAGTTTCGATTCTTTATGATTATCATTTGGTTCTATCCCACGATGCCTGTCATTGGCATTGGACAGCCATTCTTTCTTCTCTGCTCTGGGCGAAAATATAGCAAAACTAGGTGTATCAAGTCCCTGGGCAATATGCCTTGGCCCCCCTTCATTTCCTATAAACATATCACAGTTAGACAGCAGCATCGCTAATTCCTTTATGGATTTCGTCTCTATATTGGAGAAAATATCTGACCTCATCTCTAATTCTTTGTGCATATTTTTGGCAAATTCTTTCTCTGCCGATGAATAATAAAATATTCCCTGGGCATTATATTTCTCCAAAATAATTGCAATCAACCTTTTCATATTTTCAGGATTCCATATTTTTTCGGGTCTCCTGCTGTTTATAGCAAATGCAAAAACAGGCTTATTAAAATCTACCCCGGCCTTTTCCATCCTGTCCTTCATCATATTTTTTTCCTCATCTGTAAGCACCACTCTGTAGGTAGTATCATATTTTATATCTATTCCGGCATCTTCCAATGGCTTCAGCATATATAAAAATTTATCTACCTTGTCACGGGAAACTTCTGGCTCTTTCACCGAATGAGTATAAGTATATCCTCTCTTGGGCTTCCATCTTCCTATACGATATTCTGCTGATCTCCCTAATAATGTAAATAACTCCGATTTAGGAGTAGACATAATATCTATTATGATGTCATACTTTACCCTGGTTACCTTCCATACCTTAGCTATATATTTCAAAGGATTTTTTCTTTCTTCCTTGGTTATAGATATTACATTATCTATTGCAGGATGACCCTCAAATAAAGGCGCTATATGATCATATACCACATAATCAATCCTGGCACCTGGATAAGTTTTTCGGAGTGACTCACATATAGGAGTAGCCAAAAGTGAATCCCCTATCTGTTTAAACCTTACTATTAATATTTTTTTCATATCTTTTCTCCCCTATATTTTCCACCCTTGATCTCTCTTCTTTTTCTTCCACTTTTTTATTTTTTCAATATATTTTAATCTTTTTGATTTTTTTACAAATAAAGCTAAGAAAAACCAGAGATCTTTTTTGTATGGATATTCCATTTCATGATATGAATCTATTTTCATTGTCAACATATCATAATGAGCCCTATACTCTCCAAAGTGGTATTTTTTTGCTTGGGTATCAATTACTTTTAGTTTATCTCCATCAAATACAAAATTTCCAGGATTAAAATCTCCGTGATAAACTTTAAAAGTATGCATTTTTTTTATTAATTCTACAGCTTCTCTCTTTTTCTCTATCGCATCTTTTCCATCTATATATTCTAATATTATATAAGATTCTATTATTACACCTTTTTCTCTCTTAATCATAGCTAATAGAGGATTCGCAAAAATATCTAATCCTCCTTTTCTTAAATTAGTTATATTTTTTAATGTCGTTAATACTTCACCATCTTTAAATCTAGTAAAAAACCTTCGTTGAGGAATTCTATACTCGTTTCTGGGAGATTTTAACACATAATATTTATTATTAAATTTTATTTTAGCTACATAATTTCGCTGACTTTCTTTATATATATCTATAATATTTATTTTTTTTTTATTCGCTAATTTTTTTCCTAAATTTAGGAGTTTTTTATCAGCTTCTAAATAGTAAATGTCCCAATTTTTATATTTTTCTTTTAAAATTTTCATATTACCACCTATAATTTTAATATCGCCTTGACTTCTTTTATATTTTCTTTAATCAAATCACTATATTCTCTAAAG
>CAZUGM010000013.1:14096-17868 GCA_964619915.1 uncultured Fusobacteriaceae bacterium
AAGTCATTTAATATTTTTTCACTATTTTCTTCTTTATAATCTTCATAAAAATTTTTTTTATATTTTTCTAAAACATATTTTTTAAATTTTTTTGTTACAATCCATTTTAATCTATAAGCGTCAAAATCTATTAAAATCAATTCTTTTTGTTTATTTACTAACGCTCCCCAAATATTATAGTCCGTTGGATAAATTTGATTTTCTATTATCATTAAAAAATATTCCATAAATTTTTTTACGAATTTTTCTTCTATTCCATATTCTGGAAGCATTTTTCCACAGTCTTTCATAACTATCAAAGATTCTATCTCTAATAAAGATTTTCTCTTTTTTAGCATATATAATGGCTCTGCGTGTAAAATATTTAATTTCTTTAATTTTTTTGATATTATTTTGTAATGAGTTGCTAAATCTTTTTTTATCCCTATTAACATCCAAATCTTATGATTTAACCTATATGGTCTATACTTTTTTATATAATATTTTTTTCCCTCTATCTCTTCCATATATACAAATTTTTTATTTTTTATAGGGTCATCTACTACTACCTTTTTATTTTTTATTTTTTCTAGATCAAAGTACTCTTCAAACCTTTCATTAGTTAACATAACTTCTCCCTCATATTTAATCCAATAAATTTCCTCTTTTTTTATGTTTTATATACCATATTTTTTTCCACAATAAATCTAAAGGCATTTTCATTATAAATTTTATAATTTTATTTTGTTTCAAGGTTTTCAAATCTTTTTCATCTATTTTAGTCCATCCTAATTCTTCTTTTACAAATTTAATCCACATTTCTTGGATTATTATACTGTGTGGTCGCTGTCTATAACTATATGGCTTTTTCCAAGGCTTAGCTCCTATAAAATGAAAAGTTTTTATATTTTCTAGTGATTTAGAATTTAATTTATATTGGTATAAATGTGTTAAAAAATTATAGTTTTTATCTATAAATTTTATATCAAATATTTCTACTGCTTCTAAATATGCAACCAACCCTTGATCTGCATACAACCCATCATAAGCTCCTACTTCGTTTAAAAAATCAATTTCTTTCTTTAATTTTTCAATAAAGTTTATATTTTTAAAGTATCTATTATTAAAATATAATACACCTGAATTCAAATGAGGTTTCTCTAACCTCTCTTTTTTTATAGTTTTTTTCTTCATTATTTTATCTAGACCTGAACCAATCATTTTTTTATTATCAAAATAATCTTTTACAGCCATAATACTTTCACATTTTTTTAATAATTCATTAACACCAATATTATTTACAGTTAGCGTATCTCCATCTATATATATTGAATATTCATACCCTCTATCATAAAAATATTCCGGCCCTAATAAATACCAAAATGCTTCTTTAGGCCACCTTTGAGAATTAAAAAAAATATTTTTATCTGTAAAATCTAGAAACTCTATATTATTTTCATTTAAAAGTTTTAAATTTTTAGTAGTGTTCTTATTTTTATCACTGATATAGAATAAGTCTACTTCTACACCTGATAAATTTTTTTCCATTGATTTCAAAGCTACTATTGATGGTTGTGTAAAATTTTCATCCCCGCACGAAAAAACTGCTATTCTCATATTTCACTTCCCTAATTTAATATTTTTACTGTGACTTCATCTCTATCTAAAGAATTATCATATCCATATTTACATCTAAAGTTATCTTTGTTTAATAGAGCTTTCTTTTTATTAAATAAACCTTCGTTCATATCCCCGCCCTTAGTAGGATCTGAATAATGATACATATGGATGATAGGCTCTTCTAAATACAATAATTTTGATTTTAATCCTGATTTATATGCTCTCCATGATATATCATCATCTTCTTTCCCCCAATTAGTATATTCTTCATCAAAACCATTAATTTTTATATAATCTTCTCTATTAAACACAAATGCTGCACCTACTATATTTGTTCCTCTATCCTTTAAACCTATCATATATTTTATATTTTTCATCTTAGCTAGTTTATGAGATTTATATAGTTTTTTTATTTTACTTTTCTCTATAGTAGTTACGATATTTTCATAACTACCTCCTCCTTCTATCAACCTCTGTATTTTATCTTTCTCCTCTTCTGAGCTCCAAATAACCTTTAATGGGATAAAATAAGCTTTCTTTATATTTTTTACCACACTCTCTATCAAAGTTGGAGAAAATATACAATCTTGATCTAGAAATACTAAAATATCTCCTTCAGAAGCTCTTACGGCATTATTATATGATTTTGTTTTTCTAAAACCTTTATCTTCCTGATAAACATGTTTTATTTTAAACTTACACTGTGGGATCATCTCATTTATAAAGTCTGTAACTTTTTCTTTTGATCCATCATCTGCAATGATTAATTCATCTACTTGTATACTTTGGTTTATTAAACAGATTAACAAGTTTTTCAAATATTCCATTCTATTGTAAACTGTTACTATTACACTGATTTTTTTCATCTATATCCCCTTCAATAGTTAAATTAATTAATATCATCCCTAAAACAAAGAAATAAACATATGTTGAGGGTTTTAAAATTAAATTTTCCGTTATTCCTCCCAATAAATAAACTAAATTTAAACTTATTAACATTAATTTTACTTTTTTATTTTTTATTTCAAACACTTTATAAAATATGCCCATTAATAAAAAAGATAAAATAGGTAATCCAAATAATCCAAACGAAGTTAATATAAATAAATATATATTATGAGAGTCTCCAGCAAATCCTTTTAGCGTCTTTTTAGCTTGATACCCCTTAAAAACTTCATCATAGTTTTTTACAAAATCATCATTAGGAGTTCCAGATCCAATTATTTTTTTTGCTTTTATGTTATTTTTTATAGAAATTAAGTTACTTTTCCAAAATAAATATCTTCTATCCTTTTTATCGGTTTCTAAACTTTTAGCTGTAGATACTATACTTTGAACTCTATATATATATATTTTTTTATTTGGTAAAAAACTAATACTGACCCATAAAATTAAAATTATACCTATAAATACTCTTTTCGAATAATAAAATAATAAAGGCACTCCGACTAAAAAAGAAATTAAGATTATACCTCTACTCTTAGTCAACATTAATAAACCAAAACTTAATATTACAAAAGGAATATATTTATACTTTTTCTCTAAAAATACAATATTTAATCCATAAAAAAAGATGAGAATTAATATATAACTAAATAACATCGTATTCCAATAAGTCCCTGTAATTCTATAGGCTGTAAATATTGAATTTTTTAATTCTGGAATACATTTAAAGAAAGAAAACAAAACTCCTAATAAAACTAAGAAAACAAGGTTATCTTTGTCTTCTTTTGTTTTTACAAATTCTTGAACCGGTAAAAAAATTAATATTCTCCACCATTTTTCTATAGATCCTAAATAATACTCTGCATATTCTTTTTTTAAGAATATACTATGTAATAAACTAGCAGTTATTAACGATGTAGAAGATACTACACCCCAAATATTAAACCAACCTTTAACTTTTTTCCTATTAATAATTAAATATATAATCCAATAAACTATCGTTATATTTAAAATATCTTTACTTTTACTTCTTTCTGCCACAATAAAAAATCCAGATAAATATATCAAAATCAACCCTAATTTATCCTTCCAATTTCTTTTATCAATTAAAGTTTTGTACACACTTATAAAATTTTCTCTATATAGATAAGAAGTTATCCCTAATGTAACCACTAAAAGTAACCAATATTGCTGAAAATAACTATGTTGGTCTATTTTTTTAAATATA
>CAZUGM010000013.1:17956-20270 GCA_964619915.1 uncultured Fusobacteriaceae bacterium
ATAATTATATTGATCAATTTTTTTAAAAATATAAATTGTGTATCCCAACAAACTAATAAATATTGTCCCTAAACTTATCATTTAAATTCCCTCACAACTACTTCATCGCTATACGATGAATTAGTTATTCCAAACTCACAACGATAATTATTTTTATTTATTTCCTTTTTTCTTTGCCTATAGTACTTCTCATTTAAACTTTCTTCTTTACTTGAAGATACTGGGTGCCATAGGTGTAATAAAATTTGATCTGTAAATACCTCTCTACCTCTAACTCCTGAAGCTGTTAATCTATTTCCAAAGTCGTCGTCTTCATACCCCCACCCTATATATTTCTCATCATATCCATTGATATTTATATAATCTTTTTTCCATAATGAATATGACATTCCAACTAACTTTATCCCTCTTTGTTTTAATTTTAAAACCTGTAAAATCCTTCTTATTCTATCTTTTTTTAATGTTTTATCCACACTATTGGTATATTTTATTGGTATATTTTCAATACATCTTTCATATTTAAACCCTAATTCTATTTTTTTTATAATTTCATCTTTTTCTTTTTCTTCAGTATTGTGAGGCCTACACATTCTGAATTCCTTTTCTTTAATTTCAGACATTTTTTCAATATAATCTTCTCCTAAAATTAAATCTTGATCACAAAAAATTAAAATATCTCCTGTCGAATTTTTTACTGCTTCGTTTAAAATTTTAGTTTTTCTAAACCCTTTATCTTCATGATAAATATGCTTTATTTTAAAATTTGCTTCTGGTATTAAGTCTTTTATATAATCAATTACGTTTCCTTTAGAACCATCATCCGCTATTATTAATTCATCAAAATTTTTATTTTGTTTTAATAAACACTTAAATAAACTTCTAAAATTTTCAAATCTATTATATACAGGCACAATCACACTAATTTTCATTTTTCTCTCCTTCATTTAATACTTTATTCAAATACTCTTCATTAATTTTTAATTTCCAATCTTATATTTTTTTAGTTCATCTGAAATCTCTACTACATCTCTTACACCTGCTAAAATTTTTATTTTTTTCTTATTCTCTTAAAAAATTTATTTTCCCAATTTCAAATTTTCTAATCAATAATTTATATTCTATATCTTTCGATTTATCCAATTCTTTAAGAGTATCTATTAATACCTTTAATGCTTCTAAAAGTATTATATTTCCATCAAAATATTAATTATTTTTTCGTATTCTTTTAACACATTGTTACTCTCAAATTCTTTAATTCTTCTTTTAGCTTTTTCTATATATTTATCTTTGTTCTTTAATCCCTCTAATACTCCATCAGCTAATCCATCTATATTTCCAACCTCTACCAACACTCCGCATTTTCCATCAGCTAATATTTCTCGTGGTCCTGTTGGACAATCAGTAGACACAACAATAGTATTTACTATCATAGCTTCTATTAAAACTGTTGGTAACCCTTCAAATTTAGAACTATGTACAAATAAATTTGCATTTTTCATCCAAATATATGGATTTTTTTGCTGCCCCAATAATTTTACTTCTTCTTCTAATTTTAAGTCCCTGATTTGATTCTCAATTTCTTTTTTAGATGGTCCATCTCCTACAATATACAATTTTTCTTTTAGTCCATCTTCTTTTAATTTTTTTAAAGCTTTTAATAATGTCAAGTAATCTTTTGATACCGTATCTAATCTCGATACTGCAACTATATACTCATCTTCCAACATTAATTTTTCTTCTTCCGTTAAATGACTACTATCTTCTGATAATTTTTTAATTCTTTCAAAATTAAATGGATTATATACTCTTTTTATACGACCCTTTAAAAATGGAAAAATACTTTCAGCTTCTTCTTTCATATCATCACAAATTGCCACTATTACATCGTAATTATTTAACCTTTTTCCAAACCTTTCTATTTTATTTTTTTTCTTCTTTAGATTAGGAATTGAACTATGTAACCAAGCAATTTTTTTGATTCTTTTTATTTTATGAATATCTTTAGAAAGTCCATTATCAAAATCCACCAAAACTTCTGATTTATTATTCTTTAAAAAGTCCATTAGATTTTTATTTCTAATATATCTCTCTGCCTGCATCATAAAATTGTATCCAATTTTAGAAACAATATTTTTCTTATTTTCTCTTAATTTTTTAGTTTTTTGTAAAACATTTTCTGGAATTAAATATGTTATTTTTATTTCTTTTGGAATATCTTTTTCAAAAATGTTTTCCTCTTTAAATTCATCTTCTATTAATAGTGCAATATCAAATGCATCTAAAGCTATATTTTGTAGAACTTCCACCAAAATCC
>CAZUGM010000014.1:0-258 GCA_964619915.1 uncultured Fusobacteriaceae bacterium
AATACTGGAATTGAAATTCAGAGGTACTACAATAATTTTTAATACTCATATATTGGAGGATGTAGCCAGTATAGCAGACAGGGTAGCTATAATTGATAAGGGGAAACTAGTGGAAATATTGGATATGAAAAAAATTGTGTTGGAACAGGATGATTTTTTACTGAAGAATCATTTTATAAAAACGGTAGGAGAGAAATAAAATGAAAAAAATACTGACTATTGGAAAGTATACATTGAAAGAAAATATACCTAACAAGG
>CAZUGM010000014.1:268-19763 GCA_964619915.1 uncultured Fusobacteriaceae bacterium
AATCACAATCGTTTCGGCTCTGCAAACATCATCTACATTGAAAGAAAATATATCTAACAAGGTATTTAACGGGATCCTGTATTTTGGGGTCCTGTCTATATTTTTTACCACCTTATTGGATGAAATAGCCATCTATGAGGGAGGGAGAGTAATCCGGGACAGCGGATTATTTCTGACGGAATTTTTGGTGATGCTCATAACTGTATATATATCTTCAACTTATGTAATAAAAGCTGTGGCAGAAAAATCTATCTATTTGGTCTTGACCAAAGCTGTGACGAAATCTAAATATATTATGGGAATAAATTTAGGGATAATTTACTCTGTATTTTGTAATGTATTTGTCATGGGGGGGATATTGGGATTTATCCTCTACACCAAGGGTCAGTTTGACTGGTGGTATATACGTGCACTATTTTTTATAGGATTAAAACTATCTATCGTGAGCAGTTTAGGAATATTTTTCTCGATAATCTCAGATTCTTTTGTCACGTCTACAATCTTCACCCTGTTTACCTATATACTGGGTCATGGGGTTATGGAGATAAAGGCTATCTCGGAAAAATTAACGGGAAGTGTATTTCAGTGGATATTGGACCTGTTGTATATAATTCTGCCCAAGTTTAACCTATTAAATTACAGGGATTATTTGATGACGGCGGATACCGATTATCTTTTGATCATCGGCTATGTAGTGGTCTATATAACCTGTGTTGTGGTGGCTACCAATATAGCTTTTGAAAAAAAACGACTATAAACTTCAAGTGGAAAGTCCAAAAATAAAGTCAGGTTTTAGTCTACGTCAAAAGGTTTTGAGTTTATAAATTCGTGTAATTCGTGACAAAAAGAAAAAAAGGTTGTGGTGTAAGTGATAAAAGACAGTAAAATATATATACTTCTAATCTGCTTGGGATTGTTATTTTTATTGAATCCATATCTCAAAAGAGATGAGGAGGTCCTGCTGAAAAGCGGGTATAGAGGGACCCAAGGGATGAACCAGAATACCCTCCTACTGCGGACTATGGGGATGAAGAAAGCCGGTACAGCTCTTATCTGGATCGATCAGGTGCTCACTGTAGGGGGAGGAGGAACCCCGGAGGCAGTGGTAGAAAAGATAAAGGATAATTCCGACAAGATGGCATATCTGGATCCTTATTTTCTTACGAATTATAATTTTAGCGGGAGCATCCTGGGGCTTATCAGGATCTATAAGAGGTTCGATCTGGCCGGTGAGATATATCGAAAAGGAATAGAGTATAATCCCGATGATCAGGTGCTGAAAAACTATTTTGCAGGGATGATGGCAGCCTCTAAAAACAATGTAGAGGGACTGCTGGTAAATTTTGAAAGGGTAGTGAATGAGACCAGGGATGATCTTCTGACGAATATGATAGCTTATCTGTATGAAAGGCAGTATAAAAAATTAGGAGACAAAAAAGACCTGGAGAAGGCACTTAAATACTGGGGTATGTTGGTAAATTCCAAAGATGAAAAATACAGGGAGATAGGGATAAGGAAACTGGAGGAGATGAGTAAAAAATAGGAGATGAAAAGCAAATTTTAGTCACGAATGACATGAAGAAAAAGAAGGCACACTGATGTCTGTGACATACACGGAAGGAACTCTGGTGATCACGGATTTTTATTTTTTGATTAAAAGCAAGAAAAAAGAATTTATTCTATGTAATTTGCGACAAAAACTCCTGTGCTGTAGCAGGATACTCTTGTATATTAGTGTAAATCGGTGATGATTGGTGGCAAAAATCTAAGAATTATGCTGAAAGATACTATAAAAATGGTCAAACAATTAAAAATTGCAGATAAACACTGATAGACTTGACTAATGCCTTAATATCTTATAAACTGTAATAGTTATAAAAAATGAAAAAATAAAATTTTTATTTTATTGTAAAATAAGATACGTAACACAAGATAAGAAACAAAAATACTAGGAGGGTAAGAATATGAAAAGATTGAAAAAAGGATTCACGCTGATTGAATTATTGGTAGTAATTGCAATAATCGGAATATTAGCAACAACACTGGCACCGAAGTTAAGAGAACAGTTAGCAAAGGCTAAGGACTCAAAGGGAATTGCAGTATTAGGAGCATCAAGAACAGCAGGATCTGCTTTGTATGTTGAGGCAATAGTGAAAGATACAACTGGAACTATAGAGGTTCCAACAATAGGTGCAATTCGTGCTAAATTAGATGCCAAATCCCAAGAGATAATAACTGATGCAGGAGCAGTAACTATAGGAGGAATTAGAGAAACTGAAGGAGCCACTTTAAAATATGGTGGGAATGTAACTGTAGCGGTTACAGATGGAACTGAGGCTGATGACCTTGGAATTAATTTTTCGGAAGATACTTTTAGTTCAGAAGATAAGAAGTGGTCAACTTATTAAGCTAAATATAAAAAGGGTTTGAGAATTTTCTCAAACCCTTTTTATATTCTTCTAAATGTTTTATTACGTGGATCTTATTTTTTTATTTAATCGATGTAAAAAAAAAAAGGATTTTTTTTTTTTTTTGAGAAGATGATATATAGTTATAATTTTAAATCGAGGAGGGACTAGTTATGAAAAAGATGAAAAAAGGGTTTACATTGATTGAATTGTTGGTTGTTATCGCTATAATAGGAATACTGGCAACAACGTTGGCACCGAAGTTAAGGGAGCAGTTAGCCAAGGCTAAAGATGCCAAGGCAGTTGCAGTATTGGGAGCAGGAAGAATAGCAGCAGGTGCATTATTTGTTGATAAACTGGTACAAGCTACAACTTCTGGTGTAATAGCTCCGACTTTACCAGAAATTTATGAAAAATTGGACTCTAAAGCACAAGGAGTATATGATTCTAGCGATACTGGTCGTGCTACTTTAACAATTGGTGGAGATAGAGGAGCTGATGCTGCAGGAAAGGTAACTTATGGTGGTACAGTTGCTTTAGAAGTTCCAGCAATAACAACAACAAGTGAGTCTATTGACTTAAACTTTAGTACTAATACATATAGTACTGAAGGAAAACAGTGGTCAACGTACTAAATGTTTATTTCGATGAGAGAAACAAAGTATAAGTAAGAGTTAGATAATGAAATAAATATAATTAAATTTAAGGTACTTGATAATTTTTTCAAGTACCTTTTGTTTTCTCAGTTTTTCTTTTAAATCTTCTTTTGGCTTTTTACATCTATTGTAGTACTATATAGAGTGAGTATGTTAGTAAATGGGGCTGGAAAACTGTGGTCAGTTTAAAGCCAGGGTTTACACTGATTGAATTGTTGTTAGGTATTAGTAATGCTAAAAAAATGCCAAGAGTACCGAAGGAAAACTATGGTCAGCTTATTAAGCTAAGGAGGGAATTATGAAAAAGTCAAAGCAAGGATTTACACTGATTGAATTGTTGGTAGTCATAGGGATAATAGGAATTTTGGCCACGACATTGTCACCTAAGTTAAGGGAACAACTGGCCAAGGCTAAGGATGCGAAAGTAATAGCCGCATTGGGAGCGGGAAGGACAGCATTAAATGTGATGTCTTTTGAAAAGATGGCAAATACTGATAAAAATAACATTACAATAACCTATGATGAATTTAGAGACAGGTTGGATAAAAAAAGCAGGAAAATATTTAAAGAGGATGACGGGGATATATGGGTAGGAGGGTCAAGAAGGGATCCGAAGATATATCCTGATTCTCCTATTAAATATAATGTGAATTTAGTCCTGTCCCATGTATATAAAAATGATGCCCAAGGGAATCCATTTCAGGGAGTTGGACCATTCGATAAAACACATCCACTGGTAATAGATGACGATGAGGCATTGGTGTTTTTATCTCCAAGAGGGAACCCTGATAAATATATTTACAGTATAGAAGGGAAAAAATGGGTTAACTATTAAAAAGAAAGGATTTGAGGTGTTTGCCTCAAATCCTTTTACTTTTTAAAATCCTAAACTATCCAGGATCTTTTCTCCTAATTTTCTGTTTTTACCCTTATATGGATAGCAGTGAATATGGATAGCAGGATTAAAGTTGATCTCGATTATCCCGTGATTGGTATCGTTGGGAAGCTCCTGAATATCCTTTATCATCATATCCACCCCACAGATAGTAGCATCTGCAGCCTTGGCTGAATCGATGGCAATCTGCTTATATTCATCCAGGATATCATCGGTGAAGTCGATACTGTCTCCCCCGGTGCTTATATTTGAGTTCTCTCTCAGGTATATAGTTTCATTCTTTTTCGGTATATAGTCAAAATTCAGATCTTGACCGGCCAAAAATGTCTCCTCAGCTTCTCCTAGATTTATCTTCTGCAGGGGTTTTTTATAGCCTGTTCCCCTCAAAACATCCTTATTTTTTTCTTCTACCAGGGCTCTGATGGTGTGTTTTCCATCTCCTAAAACATTTGCCGGAACCCTGTGCAGGATTCCCACGACCTTATTGTCCAGTACAAAGATTCTGTATTCCTTTCCCTCTATAAACTCCTCTATCAGGATGGAATCATCCTCTCCAAAGGCAAATTTCAGGGCATTTTCATAATCTGCCAAAGTGAATTCCTTGGGGAGGATGGTGATCCCCAATCCAAAATTAGTGGAGTTGGGCTTGACCACTGTTTTAGTCCCGCAATATTTATAAAAATCATCTACAGCATCCTGTGAGTTGGTATAATATCCTCCCCTGGGAACCTTTATATTATTCTTTTCCAGGATCTTTTTAGTAACCAATTTATTTTCCATGATCAGGACCGTGCTGTATGAATCCAAAGAAGTTTTTGTGGCCTGGACTATATATTCCGTCTTTTCATCTTTAGTCAGGGAAATGAAATTTTCCTTCCGATCCAGGATCTCAAATTTGATTCCCCTTTTAATAGCATCTTTAAGTAAAATCTGGGTTGAAAGTTCCAGATCCTCATACCCTCTCAGGGCGAAGTTGTCGATCTGGCTTTCCTTGTAGTATTTTTTAGCCAAATTTAGGTTAAAATCTATAAATCCTTCCTCTCTGATTCCACTTTCAATCTGACTCGAGATAAGGAGGTCGGTGTTGTGGAATGATTCCAGAGCCTCTCTGAGAGTATTTCTATAATTCAGATCAAAAATTCCCAGGTCCTCTGTAATTTTTTCCATCTTTGAAATTATATCCAGTCCCAGGTCCTTTAAAAATTTAAATTCTCCCCCATCAAATAACTCCAGGTCTACCTTTCTGCCATAGTGGGCTACAAGCTCATGATTTTTATTTCCTTCCCATATCTCTTTTTCTGTGAGGCTGTCTTCATCTGTGAACAGGCAGAACAATAAAAACAGGTGTACAAAGTATAACTGGTCTATGGAAATTCCGTTTTTTATCATGGGGTTCAGATCCAATAATCTGACCTCTAAATATTCGATCCCGTCTTCTTCTATGGATCTCAACAGGTTTTTGTTGTCTTTAGCCTTCAATCTGATGGGGCTGTAATACTCCTTCTCGTTGATTAATTTTTCCTGGGAGATCAATTTTTTGATATCTTCTACATATTCTGCCCTGGAATTATAGGAAATATTGAAGACCTCCTTATTTTTATACCCACACATCCCGTTTCTAAAGGAATTCCCTGAGGTGTAGGAGAAGGAATCCGGTGCCACCTCATCCAGCATATCCACGCATTTTCGGCTGTATGTACCGTGGATACTGGGATTAGCCCCGAATAAGTATATGAGGATCCATCTGTATTTAAAGAAATTTCTGGAAATTTTCAGGTAGATATCATCTTTGAATAACTTGAAATCAGAACTCTCGGACTCCCTGTACAACAGATCTAAAAATTCATCTTTAAAGGAAAAGTTATAGTGGATTCCTGATAAAAGCTGTTTCTGTTTACCGTATTTCTGTGAAAGATAATCCCTGTATTTTTGGGCACGATTTCCCTCACAGGTTTCTTCAAATTTAGAAACCGGGATATCTTCCTCGTCTGGAAGTGACGGAGGAGTACTCTGAGGCCAGAGAAATTCATCTTTCAGCTCCAGACTGACAATATCATGTAAACTTTCTAAAAAATTATAAGTTTCCTCGATGGTATCCATAGAGGGGGTGATCATTTCCACCTGGCTCTCGGAAAAGTCAGTGGTAATATATGGATTTTTTAACTTATCTCCAAAAACATCAGGGTGTTTTGTCATAGCGAGGTGACCGCTGGAATCTACCCTGACATTTTCCTTTTCTATCCCAAAATTACATTTAGTTAAAAATCTATTTAATTTTTTATCATTTATAATGTTTATTAATCTTTTCATTTCTACCCTCCCTCTTTTTTATACCGTCTGAATTTTCATTTTTAAAGCAGACTACGGATCTCATTTTTTTTAATTTGTGACTAAAGTTTTTTCCTCTTTAAATCTTTTTAAATAAATCATAAACCAAATTGGAAGAGCTATCCCTTTGAGAATACTACTGATTGTGATACTCCACCAAATACCATTTAATTCTAATACTGTAGCAGACAGCAGGAGAGCCATGGGTATACGGGCTCCTGTAAGAATTATACTTACGATGGATGGAGGCAGTGTTTTCCCGATCCCCTGGAATCCTCCTACAGTGGTCATCTCAACTACCATAAATAGCTGGGATACCCCTAATATTCTAAGGTAGTTAGCTCCTAAAGTGACTATATGATCATCCTGTAAAAATATTCTGAATATGGGTTCAGGAAAAACTATGAGGATAAAACTTACAAAGACTCCTAAAATAGAGATTATCCCAATGGCATTGAAATACCCTTTTTTTATCCGGTCATATTTTTTAGCACCATAGTTTTGTCCTACAAAGGCAGCCAGTGCTCCCTGAAACCCTCCTGCTGTAATCCATGAGATAGATTCTATCTGTACTCCTATTCTCTGGACAGCTATGGCATCTGGTCCCCAATTGGCGATAATCCTGGCGATAAATACAGAGAATCCTGTGAAAAGAATTCTTTGAGCAGCTATAGGGGTACCTATCTTAAGAATATCTCTGGTTTTTTCCATATCGTAGGTAAATCCACGGGTAAATATCTGATAGTTTTTTCTCAGATAGATCAATAAGACGGTGGAAACTATTGTCTGGGCCAGGACTGTAGCTATGGCAGCTCCTATAACTCCCAGTCTTGGAAATCCAAATAACCCAAAGATTAATATGGGGTCTAAGATGATGTTTAAGATAAGTCCGATACTGGTTATTAAAAATGGTGTTTTACTGTCTCCGTGGCCATTGAATATCCGGGTAAAAACCAATGACAGGGATGAAAAAAATATCCCGAAAGCTGTGATGGTCATATAATCTACAGCCATCTTTTCAATCTCCGGGTTATTTAATTTGAAAAATCCTATAAGCTGATATCTGGAGACCAAAATGACAACTATAAAGGCAGCAATAAGACCCATGGTGTTGATGATAGAGGTCTCTGCGTAGGAATTTGCTTTTTTATAATTTTTTTCTCCTACAGACTGGGATGTCCTGATCCCTGTACCTATAAAGATAAGAGCTGTTATTGCAAATCCGAATTTTAGGAAAAATCCGGCTGTACCAACAGCGGCTACAGCACCATTCCCCAACCGTCCAATCCAAATCATATCTATCATATTGTATGCCATCTGGATGAGTGACATCCCCATGATAGGCAGGGAAAGGAGGGTCAGTTTATAGAGGATGTTCCCCTCGGTTAAATCATATTTTTTTTTCATGTTTTCTCCTTTAACCCTCTCTCGCCTATGGGCACTCTCTTCCTTGACATCGTAAAAATCATATTTATTAAATATAATTTTTTCGTATTCGTTAACCGGGAGAAGCTAGATGAGGGTCATTTTCTATAATAGTTTTTTGATATAGTTAGCAGCCAGTCCTTCACAGTTATTCAAAAGGTCGATGGTTTTATCATCGGATATACGATAGTGGGAGTAGTTCCCCTCCTTTCTTTTGACAATGAGACCTGCATTACTGAGAATTTTTAGATGCTGAGACAGGTTAGCCTGGGTAAATTCAGTGTCATCTACCAATTTGCATACACAGAGTTCTCCATCTACTAGTTTTTTTAAGATCTTTAATCTTAGCGGGTGACCTAAAGCTTTGAATATTCTAGCTTGAAAATCAATATTATTCATGAGTTACCTCCTTAAGTATTTAACTAAATAATTATTTGCTTATATATTAAGATATTTTAATCATAAAAGCAAGTAATATTTATTAATTAGATTTTAGATTTTATTGTGTGTTAAATAGATGTATAATGAGTAATATTATCATAAAAAAAGGGGTGCAGGAGATGAAGATAGCATTTGTATGTAATGGAAATTCCTTTAAATCTATTATAGGTGAAAGATTCGGGAATGAATTTAATGATGGAACTTTTGAGATCTTTTCAGCAGGAACAAAACCGGCGGAAAGATTGAATGAAGCAGGGAAGAAAATAATGGAATCCAGAGGTTATTCAATGGATGGTTATTTTCCTAAAGATATGGATAGCCTACCTGAAAAATTAGATGTTCTGGTAAAGATGGGGTGTAATATTGATTGTCCCATCTATATTGCAGATAAAGTAGTAAATTTTGGATTAGAGGATGTAGATGATAAGGAAAGGTGTATAGAGTTAATAGAGGTAAAAGTAAAGGAATTGTTTCAGAGTTTAAAAAGAGGGATGGAAACGGAATCAAAAACAAACTGTTGAGGAGATATAAGAGATAATTCTGGAATTGAATTAAAGGAAGATAAAAAAATAAAAACTCCTACAGAGAAAAAGATGTATGAATATATCTGTTATTGTGACAAGGTAACCAAGGGAGACATAGTTACTGCTGTATCTGGAGGATCTAAAACTTTGAAAGGAGTTATAGAGGTAACAGGAGCTATGATGCATCCAAATTGTCGGGAAAATAATCCAAAGGGCAGTTGTTGCAGGGATGATATATTAGAGGTAATAAAAAAATATAGTTAAGACAAAGCCCCCTTAATGAGTGAGCTGAATGAAGGTGAGATAAAAGTGATGAAGGAAAATAAAGGGGTGTTAAAAATAACAGATATATAGTATAATGCCCTGTAAAAATATAATAAATTTAAGGAGTGGTTATTCAATGAATATCATGTTATTTGGAGCACCTGGTGCCGGTAAAGGTACACAAGCAAAATTTCTAATAGAGAAATACGATATACCTCAAATCTCAACTGGAGATATTTTAAGAGCGGCTATAAAAGCTGGAACAGAGATGGGATTAGAAGCAAAGAAATTTATGGATGAGGGGAAATTAGTGCCTGATTCAACTATCATCGGAATAATAAGAGATAGATTAGCTGAAAAAGATTGTGCAGAAGGATTTATCTTAGATGGATTCCCAAGAACAATTCCTCAGGCAGAGGCATTAGAAAAGTTGATGGAGGATATGAAAATATCACTGGATAGAGTAATATCTCTAAATGTCCCTGACGAACTGATTGTAGACAGAATTACTGGAAGAAGAGTATGTCCTAAGTGTGGAGCATCTTTCCATGTTGAATTTAACCCACCAAAGTCTGCAGATATCTGCGACTACTGTGGAGAAGCACTTATCATAAGAAAAGATGATACAGCTGAGACTGTTATAAACAGACTGGCTTCATACCATGCTCAAACTGCACCATTATTTGATTTTTATACTACTAGAGGAGTAATGGCAGAAGTAGACGGAACAAAAGATGTTTCAGAAGTAAAGGAAGAGATATTTAAAATATTAGGGTAAAGTTATCTAAAAAAGGTGAGGTGGCTCACCTTTTTTATTAGGTAGCAATTAAGAGTTAACTCTCATTATATATTATTTGAAAAAAATATAAAGAGTGGTGTAAGGAGGAAAAAATGGCAATAACGATTAAGACGAGAGAAGAGATAGAAAAAATAAAGGCAGCAAACCAGATAATCGCAAGATTATATAATGAAATATTACCTAGTAAGATAGTTCCTGGAGTATCAACAAATGAACTGAATACAATAATAGAGGATTATATCAGAAGTCAGGGGGCGATTCCTGCAACTATAGGTGTAGGAGGACCGCAAAATGCTTATCCGGCTGGATCTTGTTTATCTGTAAATGAAGAGGTAGTACATGGGATTCCTGGAAACAGAATTTTACAGGAAGGAGATATAATCAGTGTGGATACTGTAACTAATCTAGATGGTTACTATGGTGATTCAGCGATAACTTATCCTGTAGGAGAGATCGATGAGGAATCTAAAAGATTATTAGAAGTAACTAAAGAAGCTCTGGAAATAGGTATAGAGCAATGCTATGCAGGGAACAGATTAGGAGATCTTGGAAATGCCATTGAAGCTCATGTAAAGAAAAATAAATTCACAGTAGTAAGAGACTTTTGTGGCCACGGAGTGGGACATGCTATGCATGAAGATCCTATGGTAATGAACTTTGGAAGAAAAGGCAGAGGGATAAAACTAGAAGAAGGAATGGTAATCGCCATAGAGCCCATGGTAAATGCAGGATCATATAAGGTAGGAATTCTAGATGATGGTTGGACAGCTGTAACTAGAGATGGAAAGAGAAGTGCACACTTCGAACATTCGGTAGCTATTGTAGATGGAAAACCACTGGTTTTAAGTAGATATGAAAAATAAAATTTATCTGTTTAAATATTAGATATAAGCCAGTAAAATAGTGTTTTTGAACACCAGAGCACCAAAGCTGTAAACCAATATTTTTATCTTTGTAAAAAACTAAAAAAAATAGGATAAAACAAAAATAAAAAGTAGACTTCTTGTGTGACTTATGATATAATAATTCGGTATTAACAATAAGTTTCGAGGAGGAAGTATGGCGAAACAAGACGTAATAGAATTAGAAGGAGTAATACTTGAAACGTTACCTAACGCTATGTTTAAAGTAGAGTTAGAGAATGGACATGTGATTTTAGGTCACATATCAGGAAAGATGAGAATGCATTACATTAGAATCTTACCTGGAGATAAGGTATTAGTTCAAGTTTCACCTTATGATTTATCAAGAGGTAGAATTGTTTACAGAAAAAAATAATTTTTTTGTGAGAGGAGGTTTCAAATGAAAGTAAGAGCATCAGAAAAGCCTATTTGCGATAAGTGTAAAGTTATTAAAAGACACGGGAAGATCAGAGTAATCTGTAAATCTAATCCTAAGCACAAGCAAGTTCAAGGGTAATTGAAAGCAACACACATTTGAAAAACGCGTACTGTAAAGATATGTTGACCCGTAGGGGCGGTACTTTTGGGTGAAAATTCGGAGTAATCAAAAGGCATGTCGAGGAAAGTGTTTAGCTGGTTATTATACCAAGCGATATATAAAGTAAATGAGGAGGAAAATACGTGGCAAGAATAGCAGGAGTAGATATCCCTAGAAATAAGAGAATCGTAATCGCATTAACTTATGTCTTTGGAATCGGACAAACAACTTCAGAAAGAGTTTTAACGGAAGCTGGAATCAGTTTTGATGTTAGAGTTAAGGATATGACTGAAGAAGAATTAAACAAGATCAGAGCTATAGTTGACGGGATCAAAGTAGAAGGTGACTTAAGAAAAGACATCAGACTTGATATCAAGAGATTATTAGACATCAGATGTTACAGAGGTTCTAGACATAGAGCAAACTTACCTGTAAGAGGGCAAAAGTCTAAAACTAATGCAAGAACTGTTAAAGGACCAAAGAAAGCAGTTAACAAGAAATAATAATAAAAAATAATAAATCTAATTATATAGAAAAATTTAAGTAAGGAGGAGTTAACTTGGCTAAGAAAAGAGGCGCAGTTAAGACTAAGAAGAAATTAAAGAATATTCCTTTAGGAATAGCTCATATACATTCAACTTTTAACAACACTATCATCGCTATCACAGATACTGAGGGAAGAGTTGTAGCTTGGAAATCTGGAGGAACTTCAGGATTCAAGAACACTAAAAAAGGAACTCCATTCGCAGCTCAAATAGCAGCGGAAGAAGTAGCTAAAGCAGCTATGGAGCATGGAATGAAAAAGGTAGAAGTAAGAGTGAAGGGACCTGGTTCTGGAAGAGAAGCTACTATCAGATCATTACAAGCAGCTGGATTAGAAGTATCAAAAATTGTTGATGCTACACCAGTTCCACATAATGGATGTAGACCACCTAAAAAGAGAAGAGTGTAGTTCACTTATTCAAAATTATTGTAGATAAAACGAATTCTGATTATCGGAGTTAAAATAAGAAATAAAGGAGGATATAGGTCAATGGCAATTAATAGACAGCCTGTATTAAAGAGATGTAGAGCTCTTGGATTAGATCCAATAGTTTTAGGTATAAATAAAAAATCAAACAGAGGTCCTAGACCAAATGCAAATCAAAAACCAACTGAATATGCTATTCAATTAAGAGAGAAGCAAAAAGCGAAATTCGTATATGCTGTAATGGAAAAGCAATTCAGAAAGTTATATGAAGAAGCTTCAAGAAAAGATGGAGTAACTGGTCTTAACTTAATTCAATATTTAGAGAGAAGATTAGAAAATGTAGTATACAGAATGGGGTTTGCTTCTACTAGAAGACAAGCTAGACAAGTTGTATCTCATGGACATGTTTCTGTAAATGGAAGAAAAGTAAATATCGCGTCTTACAGAGTTAAACCTGGAGATGTTGTAGCAGTTATCGAAAATTCAAAAAATGTTGACTTAATCAAAACATCTATAGAAGAGGCTAACGCACCTGCTTGGATCGAATTAGATAAAGCTAACTTTGCTGGAAAAATCTTACAAAACCCTACAAAAGACGATATGGACTTTGAATTAAATGAAGCCTTAATCGTAGAATTCTACTCAAGATAATAAGTTTTGAGAGCACAAAATTTTATGTAGGAGTGATTCAATGTTAAAGATCGAAAAATTAGCAAGAAATATAAACATTACAGAAGAAAAAACTAGTGAATTTAGTGGAAGTTATGTAGTGGAGCCATTATATAGAGGATATGGAAATACGATTGGTAATGCTCTTAGAAGAGTATTATTATCATCTATTCCAGGAACAGCTATTAAAGGTGTAAGAATTGACGGTGTTTTAAATGAATTTTCTACTATGGAAGGCGTTAAAGAAGCTGTAACTGATATTGTCCTTAATGTTAAGGAGATTATCGTTAAAGCCGATGAGCCTGGTGAGAAAAAAATGACATTATCAATAGAAGGACCAAGAGTTGTTACAGCTGCTGACATCATTCCTGATGCTGGTTTAGAAGTAATAAATCCTGACCATGTTATCTGTACAGTTACTACTGACAGAAAAGTGGATATGGAATTTATTGTCGATACTGGAGAAGGTTTTGTAGTTGCAGATGAGATTGACAACACAGACTGGTCTGTAGAGTATATCGCAGTTGATGCAATATATACTCCAATCAAAAAAGTTTCTTACTCTGTAGAAGATACTATGGTAGGAAGACAAACTGATTTTGATAAATTAACATTAAATGTTGCAACTGATGGAAGTGTTGAAATCAGAGATGCAATTTCATATGCAGTTGAGCTTTTAAGTTTCCACTTCAACCCATTCCTAGAGATTGGTGACAGAATGGATAGCTTAAGAGACCAAGATGAAGAAGAATTAAATGATGAACCTGCAGCAGCTGTTGTTGAAAACAATGTAGCAGGAACTAAAATTGAGGAGTTAGACCTTACTGTAAGATCATTCAATTGTCTTAAAAAGGCTGGAATTGAAGATGTTGGTCAACTTTCTGAGATGGGATTAACTGAATTGTTAAAGATCAAGAACTTAGGAAGAAAATCATTAGATGAAATTTTAGACAAAATGAGAGAATTAGGATTTGACTTACAGGGTAACAATACCTCTAATTAATCTTATAAGCAAAGGAGGCTAGCTTAAAAATGAATCATAATAAATCATATAGAAAGTTAGGTAGAAGATCAGACCATAGAAAAGCTATGTTAATGAACTTAACTATCTCTTTAATAAATGAAGAAAGAATAGAAACAACTGTAACTAGAGCGAAGGAATTAAGAAAGTTTGCTGAAAGAATGGTTACTTTAGGAAAAAAAGGAGACTTAGCGTCAAGAAGAAGAGCACTTGCATTCTTAAGAGACAAAGATACTGTAGCAAAGTTATTTGCTGAAGTAGCTCCTAAGTACACTGAAAGAAATGGTGGATATACTAGAATTATGAAAACTGCTATCAGAAGAGGAGACTCTTCACAAATGGCAATAATCGAATTAGTATAATTCAATTATAAATAGTTAGATCACATAGTGATCTAACTATTTTTTTATCTTTAAAAATATGAAAAAATAAAAAATGAGAAGCAGTCAGCTTCTCATTTCTTATTTTTTTGAAAACCTATGATTTACTATGAGTGCTCCAAAGACACATCCCATCCCGACAAATGAGATGAGGTTAGGAGATTCATTGGGCAGAATACTCCAGCTGATAATTGCTCCCGAAACAGGAACAAAAAACTTAAACATATTCAGTTCCGATACTTTAACTCCATCTACCTGGATTAAGAAAAACCAGATAGAGAAGGCAACAGCTGAGACCAATGCCAGCCAGATTAAAGCTATATAAAAATTAACTGGCTGGACCAACTGGATCTTTCCTTCGAAGACTCTTCCCATTCCCAGAAGGATGAGTCCTCCCCATAGCATCTGATTGGTGGTTAAAAATACTCCTGAGATTCCTTTTTTTATCTGAGCTACCTTTATATTGGCAAAACTAGTCAGGGTAGAATTTGCCAGAAGGAGAAGAATTCCAAAGACTTCCCTCTGTCCAACTGGTGTAAGGGGCTTGGAATTAACCATAATAACAACTATTCCTATCAGTCCCAACAATATACTTAACCCCTTATATTTATCCATTTTGTCATCGGCCATGGTAAAATGAGTCATAACGGCTGTAATAAGCGGTCCCGATCCGATAACGATAGCAGCAGTAGCTCCTCCTACATAACTCATGGCTATATAGTAAAGGGCATAACCCACGGCGGTATTGAGAAAAACGACATATGTGATTACTTTTCTATGAAGAAAAAGCTGGCTGAAACTATCTCTTTTCCAGGCAAAGGGTATCAGGATAAGTCCTGCTAAGGTAAATCTCAGTCCTGCAAATGTAAATGGTTTTGGCATATATTCAAATCCGATCTTAACTCCTGCAAATGCAGTGGACCAGAGCAGGCAGGCTATTATAGCCAGTCCTGCAACATATTTTTTTTGTAATTTCATTAAATACTCCTAGATTATTTTCTATTTGACTCCTTCCTTGTTGGCGTTTTCTCTAAAACTAGAGAAAACTATCGCTATACTTCGAAGCACTACGTTGCTTTCTCTGATACGAGAGAAACCATAAGAAGGAGGAGTGAAGAGAGGGTCTTTTATTTTCTGTTAAATTTTTCGATAACCCGGTCGATACTTTTGGCAGTTATCATAGATTTCGCTGCTTTAGATGCAGTTTCTATAAGGGGCTCGATCTCCTCCACCCTGTCTTTCTTGCTAAAAGTATCCAGAACAAAGTTTACAACTTCCTCGGTTCTTTTAGGTTTTCCAATCCCGCATTTTATCCTGATAAACTCTTCACCAAGGTGGGAAATGATAGACTTGACTCCGTTATGTCCCCCGGCTCTTCCCTTTTTCTTGATCTTAAGTTTACCCAGTGTAATATCCATATCATCATAGATAACTATGAGGTCTTCAACGGGATCCAGCTTATAGAATTTTACAACTTCCCTGATAGAATCTCCACTGAGATTCATAAATGTCATAGGTTTGAGTAAAAAAACTTTTTCACCGTCAACGGTAGCTTCTCCAATATCCCCATTGAACTTATCTCTAAAATTAGTTACTCCTAATTCCTCTGCCAGATAATCAATTACATCGAATCCTATATTATGTCTTGTCTTATCATACTTACTTCCTGGGTTTCCCAGTCCTACTATTAATTTCATGCTTTTGTTCTCCTTCGTTTTTTAGTTCTTATTTTTGACACGGAGACTAACGGAGGTTTAAATTAGAGGTTCATAGAATTTTTCTCTGTGCAACTCTATATTTTTCTCTGTGTAACTCGGTGACTAAATTTCATTTCTTTTAATTTATGTGATTAACGTTAACTTATTAATTATTCTGCCAGTCCATTTGCAAAATAACCCTTCATCTCCTCTAAAAATTCACCCTTATCTTTGATATTATGCGTAAAGAAAAATTCAATTCCCATATAATGTGCTATTCCTAATAAAACCGATGAGATTATCCTCTTTTCCTCAAATTTGTAGGAGAGGCCTTCCATGGTTTTTATATAAAGTTCATCCAATGAATTATTGTAATCTACCACCATATCTTCCGCTATAAATTCCGACCTTCTCAAAAGCTCATATTTATGGGGCGATCTCCCGTAAAATTCCAACAATAGATAGAGGAAAAGTATATGGGTCTCATTTTGAGAAAAATTATTTTGAACATTATCTTTCAGAAAACAAAGGGTTGTTCTCTTTAAATTCGCTACGATTTCCCGGAGGAAGATCTCTTTATTTTCGTAGAAATGATAAAAACTGCCTACACCTATCTGGGCTTCTCCGGCAATATCGTTTATGGTAACTTTGTAATAATTTGTCTCGCCAAAAAGTTTTTCTCCGACCTCTAAAAGTTTATGTTTTTTATTGCCGCTGTTGAATAAAACTCTCAAATAAAAATCCATATCTTCAAAAGTTTCGACTTCTAGATCACTTTCATTGAAAAATCCGTGGAGAAGGATGTGAGTTAAAAACTTTTCATCTATCTCGAGGCCTCTTTTTACAAAATTAACATTTATATATCTTATACCTGACATTATGAATAGATACTCTAATTCCTTTAGTTCCCTCCCGTAGACAACTTTTAATGCTTCTAAATAAACATTACGGAGTTTCTGTTCATATTCGATAAATTTATACTGTCCCTCTCGGTATACTCTGATAAGGGGGAATTCCTTCACAGTTATATCAAAATTGAGGAGGATAAAATTTTCCATTCTCTCACGGAGGTCCCTCCCCTCTATATTTTTAAATTGTTCCTCAATCCTGTTACTGGTTTCTTCCAAAAGATATGTAAATAACTCCTCTTTATTTCTAAAATAGTTATATATTATACCATTTGAAATTTTTGCATTTTTACAGATTTGAGCTATTGAAACTTTTCCATATGAATCTTTTGAAAAAAGATCAATGGCTGAATCTATAATTTTCTGTTTAGTCTTTTTTTTCATACTTCCTCCAATAGCAGTTTTATTTTTATTGCCAATTAACAACAATTTATTCTCTCTATTATAACACGAAAGAAAAGACCATAAACAATTAATTTTGTCCATGGTCTTTTTCTTTAGATTAAGTGTCTGACTATGCTTTTTTTTCAGCTAATTTACTGATTTCATTATTTAAAAGCGGTAATATCTTATTGACATCCCCAACAATACCAAGATCTGCAGTATTGAATATAGGAGCTCCCTTGTCTTTATTTATAGCTATGATATATTCAGATTCCTCCATCCCTGCAATATGCTGGATAGCTCCAGAGATTCCCAAGGCAAAATAGATATCCGGTCTAACAGTTTTTCCAGTTTGTCCTACCTGTCTATCGTGACTCATAACCCCGGCATCTACCATGGCACGAGAAGATGAAACTGTAGCGCCGATATTATCAGCTAATTTTTCTAAATTTTTAAAGTTTTCAGCTGTTCCAACACCACGACCACCTGAAACTAAGACATGAGCATCTTCAATTTTTACCAGCTGCTTAGCTTCTTTAACTTCCTCAATTAATCTAACTTTAAATTTACTCTCATCAAAGTTTACACCAAATTCTATGATCTCTCCAGTTCTACTGCTATCTGCAGCTAATTTTTGCATTACTCCAGGTCTTACACTGGACATCTGTGGTCTATGGTCCGGGCAGACAATAGTAGCCATCAGGTTCCCACCGAAAGCAGGACGTGTCATAAGAAGTTCTTTTTCTTCTGAGATCTCAAGAGATGTACAATCTGCTGTAAGTCCTGTAGATAATCTTGCAGATACTCTAGGAGCCAGGTCTCTTCCTGTAGAAGTAGCACCGATTAAAATTACATTTGGTTTTTCAAATTTTGAGATAGCAGCAAGTGCCTGGGCATATGGTTCAGTTAAGTAGCTGTCCAATTGAGGGTGATCTACATAGATTACCCTGTCTGCTCCATGTGAAATAAGATCCTGACATTGATCTTTGATTTCATTTCCTAAAAATACTGCCACTAATTCCTCTTCCAAGGTATCGGCTAACCCTCTACCTCTACCTAATAGTTCGAGGGAAACATTTTGAATCTCCCTGGATTTTTGTTCTATAAATACATATACGCCTTTATATTCGTTTAAATTCATAGTTCCCCCTACCTATATAATGAAATTTTCTTTTAATTTATCTACAATAATAGTAACAGCTTCTTGTGGTGTAACTTCATGGATTTTACCAGCTGTTTTAGCTCCCTTGGTAAATGATTTTTTTACCTTTGTAGGAGAACCAGCAAGTCCAAGAACCTCTAAATCGATGTCGATCATACTGGTATCCCAAACTTCTATTTTTTTCTCTCTGACTGCCTCTATTATTTTAGATACAGACATATATCTTGGGTTATTGGCTTCAGATAGTATAGTCAGAACACAAGGAGTTTCTGCTTCTAATAGCTGGTAACCGTCTTCTACCCCTCTTTTCACTCTGACTAAATTTTCACCTACAATATCCATCTCTTTTACATATGACATCTGAGGCAGTCCCAGATGTTCTGCTAATTGCGGACCAACCTGTGCCGTATCTCCGTCAATAGCCTGTCTTCCTGTGATTACGATATCAAAGTCTAATTTTCTTAATGCACCTGCTAAGGCATTTGAAGTTGCCAATGAATCTGCACCTGCAAACTTTCTGTCTGTTAATAATATTCCTTTATCTACACCCATTGCAAAAGCTTCCTTAAGAGCTTGCTCTGCCTGGGGAGGTCCCATTGTAATTGCTGTGATATGTGCTCCGTGAAGCTCTTTTAATTTTAGAGCTTCCTCTAAACCAGCCTTATCATCTGGATTTATAATACTAGGAACTCCGTCTCTGATCAATGTTCCTTTGATTGGATCTAATCTGATTTCTGTGGTATCTGGTACCTGTTTTATACAAACTACTATATTCATAAAATCCCCCATATTTATATTTTATTATTTCAATAAACTTCCTGCTATTACCATTTTTTGAACTTCAGAAGTTCCCTCATAGATCTCAGTTATCTTGGCATCCCTCATCATTCTTTCTACAGGATAGTCTCTGGTATAACCATATCCTCCATGGAGTTGAACAGCTTTTGTAGTTACTTCCATAGCTGTTTCGGCAGCAAATAATTTTGCCATGGCAGCTTCTACAGAGTATCTTTCTTTTTTATCTTTTTTTGCAGCTTCTCTGTTAAATTTAAAATACTGCTCTAAGATACTCAAATTTTTTCTCTGGATATTTTCATCAACAGATACAGAATCTAATAGCTCAT
>CAZUGM010000015.1:0-19643 GCA_964619915.1 uncultured Fusobacteriaceae bacterium
CGGGCCGGTAATAGCTCTTTCCGGATTCTCTTTAGCTTTTGTATCTAAGCTGACCAGGTCATCCATGTTAGAGGTATTGCAGCAGGATTATATCAGAACAGCCAGAGCCAAGGGATTGTCAGAGTTTGTAGTAATTGGTAAACATGCTCTAAAAAATGGATTATTGCCAGTGGTTACCTATGTGGGACCAATGGTAGCAGGAATTTTAACTGGATCATTTGTTATCGAAAAGATCTTTGCCATACCTGGAATGGGAAAATATTTCGTAGAAAGTGTAGGAAATAGAGACTATACAGTTATCATGGGAGTAACAATCTTTTATGCAGGATTTTATATAATTATGGTGTTTTTAGTGGATATCATCTATGTATTGATAGATCCTAGGATTAAATTACATGATTAAGGGGGAAGGTATGGATAATAGATGGGAAAAAGCATCGGAGGAAATTAAAGGCGAGAAGAAGATAAGACCTAGTCTTACATATTGGCAGGATGCTTGGAGAAGATTGAAACAAAATAAACTGTCCATGATAGGACTAGTGGTGATAATTTTATTATTTATAACAGCAATTTTTGGACCTATGTTTTCTAAATTTAGTTATGAGGACCAGGATCTCAGATTTGGAAATATAGCTCCTAGATTTGATATATATGAAGTGGATAAATCCAATTATATATATGTACATCCAGAATACAAAATATTTACAGTAACTTCTGACGGTAAATTGCTGGATTCACTTAAGCCGGTTAAAAACGATATGATGAATTCACAAAAAATCTATGATGTAGACGGTAAAAGGGTAGTATTGGATTATAAAAATGCGAAATTAGCTAGAAAAGATCCGGGTATTCAAAAATATAAAATATTGATAGAAAACAAAGAAACAGAAGTATTAAAGAGAGTTTTCAATAAAACTTATTTCTTTGGGACTGATACCCATGGAAGAGACCTCTTTATCAGGGTGCTTTACGGGGCAAGAATATCACTTACAGTAGCAATAGTAGCCACTCTGGTAAATTTCTTTATTGGGATTTTTTATGGAGGAATATCAGGTTATTTAGGTGGAAGGGTAGACGCAGTAATGATGAGAATAATGGATATAATAAGTACAATTCCATTATTGCTATATGTAATCTTACTTATGGTAATCATTGCTCCAGGATTAAAAACGATTATAATAGCCATGGGACTTACCTTCTGGGTAAGAATGGCAAGAATTGTAAGGGGGCAGACTCTAAGTATAAAACAACAGGAATATGTTATGGCTGCAAAAACTATAGGAGCCAAAAACTTTAGGATACTGAGCAGACATATTATCCCAAATGCAATGGGGCCTATCATCGTATCACTGACTATGATGATACCAAATGCAATATTTACAGAATCATTTTTAAGTTTTATAGGACTAGGAGTAAGTGCTCCTCAAGCATCATGGGGAACCTTGGCCAGTGATGCCTTGGCAGGAATAAGAACTTACCCGTATCAATTGTTTTTTCCGTCACTTGCCATAAGTATAACAATGCTTGCATTTAACTTTTTAGGGGATGGACTTAGAGATGCACTGGATCCGAGATTGAGAAAATAGGGGGGAACATGGAAAAATTAATCGAATTAAAGGACGTAAAAACTTCATTTTTTACCCACCTAGGGGAAGTACAGGCTGTAAGAGGTGTAAGTTATAGTTTAAATAAAGGTGAGGCTTTGGGAATTGTAGGGGAATCAGGAAGCGGGAAGAGTATTACCTCTATGTCCGTAATGGGGCTGCTGCAGTATCCGGGAGTTGTAAAAAGTGGTGAAATAGTATTTAAAGGGGAAGATCTTTTAAAGAAAAATAAGAAAGAGATGATGAGTGTAAGGGGAAATGAGATAGCTATGATATTCCAAGACCCTATGACATCGATAAATCCTGTATATACTGTAGGGGATCAGATTATGGAGGCTATCAGGAAACATCAAAACGTATCTAAAGCTGAGGCTCTTGAAAAAGCAATTGAGATGTTAACGTTGGTAGGAATACCTGACCCGGCAAAAAGGGTAAATTCATATCCCCATGAATTCAGTGGGGGGATGAGACAAAGGGTAATGATCGCTATAGCTCTTTCATGTGAACCGGATCTGCTTATTGCTGATGAACCGACTACAGCACTGGATGTTACTATCCAGGCTCAGATACTGGATCTTATGAAGGAATTAAAAAATAAATTAAATACATCGATAGTTTTAATAACACATGATCTGGGTGTGGTAGCCGATGTCTGTTCCAGGGTATTGGTTATGTATGGCGGACTTATAATGGAGGAAGGAAAGGTAGAGGATATCTTCTACAACCCAAAACATCCATATACAGTAGGACTGTTAAAATCCATACCTAAGATAGAAAACAAGGAAAGACTGGTACCTATAGACGGGACACCGCCAGATCTATTACACCCTCCAAAGGGATGCCCCTTTGCAGCAAGGTGTGAACATGCTATGAATATATGTATGGAGGAACGTCCAGAATTCTTTGAATGCGGAGAAGGGCATAGATCTATGGGCTGGTTGCTTCCTCCAGAGGCTCCTAAGACAGAATTAAAGGGAGGGGTTAGGTAGATGGAGAATAAAAATGATAACACTCTGATAGAGATAAAAAATTTAAAGAAATATTTTTCTAAAAATAAAGGTTTTTTCAAGAAAAAGATGCAGCATCTAAAGGCTGTAGATGATATTAGTTTTCATATAAAAAAAGGTGAAACATTCGGACTGGTAGGGGAATCAGGATGCGGAAAATCTACAACCGGAAGAACTATAATAAGACTCTATGATGTAACCGGCGGAGATATAATCTATGATGGTAAAAATATAAGCCATCTGAATGAAAGGGAGTTAGAACCCTATAGAAGAAAGATCCAGATGATATTTCAGGATCCCTATGCTTCATTGAATACAAGGATGACAGTAGGGGATATAATAGGAGAACCCCTGGATATCCATAATCTGGCAAAGGGAAAAGAGAGACAGAAGAGAATCTATGAATTATTGGATACAGTGGGACTGAGCAAGGAACATGCCAGCAGATATCCCCATGAATTTAGTGGTGGACAGAGACAGAGAATAGGAATAGCCCGTGCACTGGCTGTAGAACCAGAATTTATAATCTGTGATGAACCGATCTCGGCACTGGATGTATCTATCCAGGCTCAGGTAGTAAATATGCTGGATGATCTGCAGAAAAAATTGGGATTGACCTATCTATTTATAGCTCATGACCTGTCCATGGTAAAACATATTTCGGACAGGATAGGGGTATTATACCTAGGTAAAATGGTGGAGATAGCAGAATCAGATGCACTCTATGACAAACCTATTCATCCCTATACCAGAGCCCTGCTTTCGTCAATACCTATCCCGGATCCGGAACTGAATGCTCAAGTGGACAGGGAAATATTAAAGGGAGATGTGCCCAGTCCATTAAATCCGCCTAGCGGATGCAGGTTTAGAACCAGATGTAAATATGCAGAGGGGATCTGCAGTGAAAAGGAACCGCTATTGGAAGAGATAGCTCCAGGAAGGATAGTAGCCTGTCATTTTTCCAGGGAATTTTATAAGGGAACCAAAAAATAAAGGATTCCATAGAAAGAGTATGTATAATAACTTATTACTTTAGTGATTGGTTTTTTTTAGTAACAGCGTTTATCAATTTATTTTAGGAGGAAATTTATGAAGAAAATCTTTTATGTAGTGACACTTCTAATGGCAGTATTGCTTACTGCTTGTGGAGGGGAAAAAGAACAACCTAAGGAAACAGACACAGCAGCAGTGGAAAAGCAGGCAGAACAGGTAATGACATTTAACTTAGGAGCAGATCCTAAATCAATGGATCCGCAGCTGAACTCTGCAACAGACGGAGGAATTGTTGTAAACAACACTTTTGAAGGTCTTATGAGGGTAGATGCCAACGGAAAACCACAGCCAGCAGGAGCGGAATCTGTAGATATTTCAGATGATAAGATGACATATACATTCCATCTTAGAAAAGACGCTAAATGGTCTGATGGAAAACCTGTAACAGCAGCAGATTATAAGTATGCCTGGTTAAGAGCATTGGATCCGGCAGTAGCTTCTGAATATTCATTCCAACTTTACTATATCAAAGGCGGACAGGAGTTCTTCGAAGGAAAGGGAGCTAAAGAGGATGTAGGCTTAGAAGCAGTAGATGACTTTACTTTTGAAGTAACTTTAAAAGCTCCTACAGCATACTTCTTAAACTTAATCACTTTCTACACATTTATGCCGGTTAGGGAAGATGTAGTAGTTCAAAAACCAGAGGGATGGGCAAAGGATCCTAGCATCACACTTTCAAATGGACCATTTAAAGTTTCTGAATACCATATGAATGATAAGATTATCTTAACTCCAAATGAACACTACTGGAATAGAGACAGTGTTAAATTGGATAAAATAGTTTTAACTATGATAGTTGACAGTGGAACAGCATTGACAGCCTATGACAACAATGAGATAGATGTTTTAGGTTCTAACCAGGTTCCGGTACAGGAAATTCCTAAGAGACAGGTGGAAGATCCTACTTTCCATATAGTTCCATTCTTAGGAACATACTACTATATCTTTAATGTAAATAAAGCACCAACTAACGATATCAATGTAAGAAAGGCTCTTGCATTAGCTATCGACAGAGAAGAGATTGTAACTGAAGTAACTAAGGCCGGACAGCAGCCAGCTACCGGGTTTGTTCCAACTGGATTAGTGGATTCACAAGGAAATGACTTTAGAGCAACAGCAGGAGATTATGGAATTTCAACTACTGCTGATTTAGAAAAAGCAAAGGAATATTTAGCTAAGGCCGGGTACCCAAATGGTGAAGGGATGGCTCCAGTTGAGCTTATCTACAACACTAATGAAGGACACAAGGCGATTGCAGAAGCAATCCAGGAGATGTGGAAAAAGAACTTAGGAATCGAAGTTAACTTAGTAAACCAAGAGTGGGCTGTATTCCAAGATACAAGACATGTAGGAAACTTTGAAGTAGCAAGAGCCGGATGGATCGGAGACTACAACGACCCTATGACATTCTTAGATCTATGGACTTCTTATTCAGGAAACAACGATGCACAATGGAGCTACACTAAAGGTGATTTCCCTGAGAATAAAAAGTTTGATGCATTGATTGAGAACTCAAAGGTAGCTCAAGGTCTAGACAGAGATAAAGATCTTTATGGTGCAGAAAAAATCATGATGGATGAATTAATCACTATGCCTATCTACTACTATACAGGTGTAATAATGGTTAAAGATAAGGTTAAAAACTGGGAAAGAGATATCTTAGGTACTTGGTACTTTGGAAATATCGAAATGGCAGAATAGAATTTATCAGTTTTACCTATAATTAGAATAAAAATAAGGGAAACCTCCTAAAAGTATTTATACTTTTAGGAGGTTTTTTATTATTTAGGGAATTATATCTGCAGGGTGTATGGCCAAAGTATTTATAAATTTATTGTATAAATTTGAAATATTAGTTTGTTTTATAAACATAAAATTTTTCATAATTGGATGAAACGTCACGTTCCTAAAAAAAAGTTTGCCTTAAACCATGGTTTAAGATGTATACTCAATGTATAAGAAATTAGGAGGTGATCTATGACTATAGATGAGGTAGCAAAACATTTTCGAATATCTAAATCCAAGCTCAGGTACTATGAAAAAAATGGAGTTATCAGGGAGATTGCCAGGGATAATAACGGCAACAGGGTCTATACAGACAATGACTTAGTCTGGATAGATTTTTTTCTCAATCTCAAGGATACAGGGATGTCATTGAAGGAGATAGTATACTATATAGGTTTAAAAAAGGGCGGGAAAGAAACCGTTGCAGAAAGGAAGGAAATTTTATTAAATCATGTAGATATAATACAGGAAAAGATAGAGGAACTGAATCTGATAAAAAAAGAGGTATTAGAACAGGTAAAAAGATATGAAGATGAGGTAGGAAAGTGCATTATCAGATCTAAGGTCTATAATGAGGAGGATTGCTCATACTTCAAAAAAGATAAATAAATTTGAGGATAGACATAATATGAAAAAATAATTAATGAAGGGGCAGTTCATGAATTGCCCGTACAAGGAGGAAAAGATGTTAAACTTTAAATTTTACAACCCCACAGAGATTGTATTTGGAAAGGGACAGATGAAACAGTTGGATAAATTGGTACCGAAAGATGCCCGTATCCTTATTACATATGGCGGTGGATCAGTAAAGAAGTTTGGAACTTTAGATAAAGTGATGAATGAGTTAAAGAAATCCAAGAGGGAAATATTTGAATTTGGAGGGATAGAGCCTAATCCTAAATTTGAGACTCTGATGAAAGCTGTTAAATTGGTGAGGGAGGAAAAAATCGACTTCATCCTGGCTGTTGGAGGAGGTTCTGTTATGGACGGGACTAAATTTATCGGAATAGCTTCATGTAAGGATGAATATATCGGTAAAGAGGAGGAGCTGTTAACTCAAGGGATGATATCGGTTGATAGAACCATACCATTTGGGACTGTGGTAACTCTGCCAGCTACAGGTTCAGAGATGAATAATGGAGGAGTAATAAGTAATGGGGAAAGTAAATTAGCTATCTTTAGTAAAAAATCATTTCCTGTATTTTCTATATTAGATCCGGAACTTACTTACACACTGCCTAAAACTCAGGTAGCCAATGGAGTTGTAGATACCTTTGTTCATACTGTGGAACAATATATTACCTACCCGGTAGATGCTAAGTTTCAAGACAGAACTGCTGAGGGGATCCTTCAGACATTGATAGAGGTAGGTGAAGAAACTATAGAAAACCCTACTAACTATGATGCCAGAGCCAATTTGGTGTGGGCAGCTACAATGGGACTCAATGGACTGATAGGTGCCGGAGTACCACAGGACTGGTCGATACATATGATAGGACATGAAGTGACAGCAATATTTGGGGTAGATCATGCCAAGACCCTGGCCACGATCTTACCTGCTACCTGGAAGGTCAGAAAGGCTGAAAAGTTTGAAAAACTCCTGCAATATGCAGAGAGAGTGTGGGATCTAAGAGAGGGAACCGATGAGGAGAAAGTAGATTCAGCTATCAAAAAAACTGAGGAGTTTTTTCAAAGTTTGGGAATTACGACTAAATTATCGGATCATGGGGTAGGAGAGGATGATGTAGACAGGATTATCGACTCTTTAAAATCACACGGGATGGTAAAATTATCTGAAAGAGGAGACCAGACCCTGGAAATAACAAGGAAAATTATAGAAAAAGCATTGTAGGTTAAAATTTTGGAATAAAATAAAAAAAAGAGGAGACAGCTGGTCGCTGTCTTCTCTTTTGTAATATTTCTTACATCCCTTGGCTGGCAGCCATAAGGAAGGGAACAATTTGTTTTTTTCTTGAAACTACACCGTCTAACCAGGCAGTTCCGGCTTCTAATTCTACATTGAATCCTTTTTCTACCAATTCAGTAGAACTTCCCAATGCAAGAATCTTAGAACCATTATGTACTATGTCGGTCATAACCAGTACGAATAAATCGTAGTTGTTGTCAGCGATCATGCCATTCATAGCAGATTCCAGGTTTTCTCTGTTATTTAGTAAAACGTCGCTATCAACTGTGTTGATCTATGCTACAGCAGTCTGAAATTTCCCCATAGAAAATTATTTCATCAACATAGTTATGATGTAGTCTGGAGTTTTATCTCCTAGAGAAGTTCCTGCAATCAGCATTTCCATCCCATATTTTTCATAGTCGATTCCGGCGATAACAGCTAACTCTTTAGCAGCTTCTATATCTTTCGGTGTACAAGTAGGAGATTTGAATATCAGTGTATCCGATAAAATAGCACTCAGCATAAGTCCGGCTATAGTTTTATCAGGAGTGATTCCGTTTTCTTTAAATAATCCGTAGACTATTGTAGAAGTACAACCAACAGCTGCTGCTCTGATCATAAGTGGCTCAGAAGTTTCAAAGTTTCCAAATTTATGATGATCTACGATCTCTAATATCTTGGCAGTTTCAATCCCGTCTACCGATTGAGAGTTTTCATTGTGGTCTACTAAGATAACTTCATTCTTTCCGAAATTCATAATATGCTTAGATCTGATAGTAGAAAATATAGTTCCGTCTTCATTTACAACTGGGAAATTAGTCTGAGAAGAATCCTTCATAATATCCTGGATATCTTCTATAAAATCAGTAGTTTTAAAGTGGAAAAAGTTTTTATGCTTTAAGATAGCCTTTACAGGTACCGATTGTGAGATCATCTTAAATGTTTTAAAGATTCCCTTGTTAACCCTAACAAGTGGTATATTTACATCGTAATCAGGGATCTCATCATTTTTATCTACACATAAAAATATGATTTTTGCCCCGGCTTTTTCAGCGTTTTGGATATGACCGGAAAAAAGTGTAGTGATAACTACATCTCCCTCAGAAATTTTAGCTAATTCAGAAACTCCTCTAAGTCTTCCCTCTATCTTACCTGTAGGATATACTCCGTTGATAACAACAGCATCGTCCTTTAAAGTTTCCCAGATATTTTCAAATGTTGTTTCATAGTCAAAGAAGATATCTCTGGTACTCATCTCTAAATATGCATTTGCAATCTCCGATATGTGGATCATATTTTCTAATTTATTGTCTTTATTTACAACAGGTAAACTTGAATAATTTTCAGTAGTCATTATATCTAATGCTTTTTGAATAGAATCAGTTTCCTTTATCAATTCCTTTTCAACCTTAGTCAGATCTTTGACCTGTGGTTTTATAGTATTTAGTAACGGTGGTGTTGCTACCTTAAAATGGTTTAAAATAAATTCAGTTTCCTTATTTAATTCTCCTAATCTGACAGCCTTTGTGTTAAGTCCTAATTGATCCTTAAGGTTAGAATATGCAATAGCTGAACATATAGAGTCTGTGTCTGGATTCTTATGTCCAAAAATTAAAACCTTGTCCTTCATTGTTGACCTCCTAAAATTATAGTAAAATATCAGGAGTCTTACCGATTGCAGTTAGAAACTCCTAATTCACTGTGTTTATATATTTTTTTAACCTAAATATATTACCATTTAAATCACTAAATAACAAGGGTAAGTTGTAACTAAAGGCGAACAATATTACTCTTCCTCTGGACATTTAGAAAACTGTTTTTATTTATAAGAAATTTCTAAAGAGTCCCTCTTTAATACGGGTTCATTTGCTTTTGGTGAGCAAAAGAAACGAACCAAAGAAAAACTCACTTTTTCTAAATGATGTTATGGGGGAAGTCAGAGAGAATATACGTCTTTTTATAGCTAGTCTCGCTTCACTGCGGAACTTATCCTGTTGTAAGACTTAGTAGAAACTTTACAGAGAAGTAGGGTAACATCTAGAAAAAGGGAATTTAAAAGAGGCTTTTAACCAAGAAAAAATACCTCCCTCTGTGAAATTCCAAACTATAGCTTTGTAAGTTTCTGTGTTGAAAATTTTTATTGATGGCTATTAGCATAATTCGCGGTAAAGAAAAATCAAAGAAAAACTTCTGTGGAGGTCTAATCTTAATTTTGATAAATCTATGTCGAGTGTTTAAATTTTATGATATAATTTAGTATAAAAAAGAAATTTTGAGGAGAAGAACAATGATGAAAGATAAAGAAAATATAAAAGCAGAGATAGAGAAGATAAGGAAAGAACTGCATAAACATAACTATTACTACTATGAAAAAAATGAAAGTCTGATCTCAGATGTAGAATATGACAAGTTATTGAAAAAATTGGAAAAATTAGAGGCAGAAAATCCTGAATATAAAACAGAGAGTTCTCCTACAGTGGTTGTAGGTGGAGGGGTAAAAGAGACTAAGTTTACAAAAGTTACCCATAAAAAACCAATGCTGAGCCTGGCCAATACCTATAACTTGGGAGATCTAGAAGATTTTGACGGAAGGGTAAAAAGAATTTTAAATAAAGGCAGTCTGGAAAATGAGAACACCCAGATAGATTATGTACTGGAATTAAAATTAGACGGTATCTCCATAAGTATCCACTATGAGAACGGCTGTTTAATTCAGGCTGTAACCCGTGGAGACGGGAAAGTAGGAGAGGATGTAACTGAGAATATAATGCAGATAAGTTCTATCCCTAAATACCTCAAGGAAAATGTATCGATAGAGGTAAGGGGAGAGATTGTCCTGCCCCTAACTGAGTTTGAATCGGTGAATAAAAAAAGGCTGGAGTCAGGAGAGGAAGTTTTTGCTAATCCTAGAAATGCAGCTGGGGGAACCCTTCGTCAAAAAGATGCTTCAATTGTAGGGGAGAGAAATTTGGATGCCTATATCTATTATCTGGTGGACAGTGAAGAGTTAGGATTTGAAACTCATATCGACAGCATAAAATATTTAGAAGGGTTGGGATTTAAAACTACAAAGGTCTATGACCTGTGTGAAACTATAGAGTGTCTGGGGAATAGGATAAAATACTGGGAAGATGAGAGAAATCATCTGGACTATGAGACCGATGGACTGGTAATCAAGGTGAATAACCTGAGCCTTCATGAAGAATTGGGATCTACAACCAAAGCCCCTAGGTGGGCTATCTCCTATAAATTTCCGGCTAAACAGGTAACTACCAAATTAATGGATGTAACCTGGCAGGTAGGAAGGACAGGTAAGGTCACCCCGGTGGCAGAATTAAAAGCAGTGGAAGTATCCGGAAGTATGGTGAGACGTGCCAGCCTTCATAATTACGACGAAGTGCTTAGAAAAGATATAAAGATCGGGGATACGGTATTTATTGAAAAAGCCGCTGAAATAATTCCCCAGGTTGTAAAACCTGTAAAAGAGTTGAGAGACGGGACGGAGGAGGAGATAATCCCTCCTACAAAGTGTCCTGTATGTAACTCGGAGTTGGAAAAAGAGGAGGGGCTGGTAAATTTAAAATGTATGAACCCCCACTGCAGAGCAAAATTACAGGGGAAGATGGAATACTTTATCTCCCGGGATGCTATGAATATAATCGGCGGAGCAAAAATAGTGGAAAAATTTATAGAACTGGGATTCTTAAAGGAGATAAGTGACTTCTATGAACTTCACCTAAAAAAAGATGAATTGGAAAAATTAGATAATCTGGGAAGTAAGAGTATAGAAAAATTACTCACTTCCATCGAGGAAAGCAAGAAATTAGATTATTCTAAAACTCTCTATGCCCTGGGAATCCCATTTGTGGGGAAATTTTTAGGAGGACTGCTGTCTAAGGAGAGTAAAAATATAGAGAAATTAGCAGCGATGGAAGTGGAAGAACTTCTGGCCATAGACGGGGTAGGAGGAAAGGTAGCCCAGTCTGTATACGGGTATTTCAGAGATGGTGACAATATGAGAATATTGAAAAAATTAAAGGATGCCGGGGTTAACTTTGAGATAGAAGAGGTAGATGAGGGAGCTCACCTAGAGGAGTTTGTAGGGAAAACTTTCCTGGCTACAGGGAAACTGGTTCACTTTAAGAGGCAGGAGATCAAGGATATCGTGGAGAAATTAGGTGGGACCAATATGTCCGGGGTATCGAAAAAACTGGATTACCTTATAGTGGGAGAAAAACCAGGAAGCAAGCTGAAAAAAGCAGAGGAGTTAGGAAGTGTAAAGATTTTAACAGAAGATGAGTTTTTAGAACTGACAAAATAGAGATTAGAAAAAAAGGATGCGATTTCGCATCCTTTTTAGGTTAGTAGAGTTCAAGTTCACTATAAAGAATCTTTGTCACACCATTTTCTACATATTCGAAGGCAACTTTTAAACTCTTAGGTTGAGTAGTTCCAGCCTCTTGCCGAGATGACGGCACATTGATAGAGTTCCCATTTTGTGTAGGAGATTTGTAACCGCTGTTGACTAAATTATCGTCTATATAAACATAGTAATTTCCGTTTAATTTACCACTGCCGGATATAAAATTTGGTAACCACCCAATATTAGGAGTTATATCAACAACATATTGACCACCAAATTCATAAGCATCTCCACCAGAACCGGTTAAACTACCATTAGTTTTAGAAGTTGGGAATTCAATTTTGTCCCAATCATTTTTTTCGGTATCTGGATCTACGGGTTTATTGTTGTCCTCTGAACCAGGTTCATCCCATATCTCATATTCTGCATCTTTTGTATAGGCTCCATTTGGAAGGTTGGCATAGATCTCACCTGTTTCTCTGATATAGAACCATCCACCATCATTAGTTCTAGTACTAACAACTTTAGAAGTCTTTCCATAACCGACAAATGCAGGGGTAGCTTGGATACTATAGGATTTTAACAGGTCTGTATTTTTTCCATTGCCATCATAGAATAAATCTGGAAATTCCTCCGATAAAGTTTCATCGATGGATAATCTGGACCTGATTACACCTAAGTTATGTTGCACTTTGGCCACAGTGGCCTTTCTTATCTCTTTAGAAATTTTTGGTGTCATTGTTGTAGCTAAAATACCAGTCATAGCGACAACTATAAGTAGTTCAATTATTGTAAATCCTCTATTTAGTTTTTTCAAATTAATACCTCCATGAACCTATATTATATCAAAAATAACATATTTAAGCTAGAAGATTAAATAGCAAAATAAAAGGAGTATTCCTGTTTATGAGGGTACTCCTTTTAGCAGATTATCCAACTGTCGTTACAGTTCCCATCTCATATAATTTAGGACTGATTATTCCGGCATCTGTTTTATCTGTCAGGACTATAAGGAAATCTCCATTTTTTATCTTGGTTATTCCTTTAGGTATGATCTCTTTTATCTCCCTTCTAATACCGACTAAAAGGCAGTTTTCAGGCCAGGATATCTCAAAAACATGTTTCCCGTCTAAAAAAGAATCTGCAATAACAGGTATTAACAGTGTTACTTTAGATGATTTCGATGAAACTGTCTGAGGTGTTTTTTCAGATACAAAAAGATTGGAGATCATATTTCTATAGAGAATATCATATATGGGATCTAAATTAATAAACTCGGTTAAGACATAGGCCAGAGTTGAAACCAGAGTTAAGCTGAACAGATGATCGAATCTGCCTGTCATTTCAAGGATAAGAACTATTCCTGTAATGGGAGCTCTTACGACTGCCGTCAGATACCCGGCCATCCCCAGGATCATAAAATGAACTGCATAGACTTCTTTCAGACCAAAAACATCCATTAAAACCAGACCATATATTTTTCCCAGGAGACCTCCTACAACCAGCATAGGAAGGAAAATTCCTCCAGGGAATCCTGTACTATATGAAAATAATGTAAATATAAATTTAGCTATTAAAAGAATAAATAAAACTTTCATAGGAGTAGATCTGTGAGCTATCTCCTGGATGAGGTGATGTCCTCCACCTGCAACTTCTGAAAAAAATAATCCAACACACAGAGAGAGAAGCACCGCTAAAACTGCTTTCGTATATGAATTAATTTTTGTTTTTTTATATAAATTTTGAAAGTATACAATTCCATCGGTAAATAATTTTCCTGCTAACCCTATAATAATTCCAAAAATTATCAGGGAGATAAGATATTTACCTGTAGAAAGCTGTGCAGGTAACTTGGTATCAAAATCAAATACCAGGTCATATCCTAAAAATAACTTGGTTACAAAGTCAGAACTTATACTGGCTAACAGTGTGCAGATAAGCAGTAGTGGAGAAAAGTATTTGTGCAGTTCCTCCAAAGAAAATATAACTCCGGCTAGAGGTGCATTGAATGCTGCCGCCAGACCTGCACTGGCACCACTTGAGATAAGATATTTTTTTTCTGCCTCTTTAGTTTTAAAAAAACTGTTGACTCCTTCACTTATTTGGGCCCCCAGATGTATAGACGGTCCCTCTCTTCCTAGAGACAGTCCACTTCCTATGCTGAGTAATCCTCCTAAGAATTTACTTATCAATTCATAGAACCAATTGAACCTAATCTGTTTCATTAAAAGAGCCTTTACCTGTGGAATTCCACTTCCACTGATCAACGGAAATTTAGATAAAAGTAACTGTAAAATTATTGCTGCACCGATAAAAAGACTGACTATCTGAGATATTTCAACCAAAGATACAGTTTCTTTTACATCCAATAGGGTAGTGTGTCTCACTGTGTTTAAAAAATCCAGTCCTTCTCTGTATGCTACAATAACCAAACCTGTCAATATTCCCACAATAATACTATAGAAAACTAATAGTAGATTGTGTCTCCGTCTCCTTAAATTTTGCCATGTATTAACCGCTCCTTGCACATCCTCTTGCATATTTCATCATCCTTTTTTTTTATGGATTATATTATCGTTGCAAAATACTAAGTAAAACAACGCCTAAAAAGAGAAGTATATAATTATTCTCGCCCCTAGAGTATAACAAATACATATTTAAACATCAAGGTGTTTTGTTAATCTAGAAGAAAAATATTTTCTTAAATGTTAATTATTTATTAACATTTTTTTTACTATTAATATGAATTGTTTTTTGAAAATTTTTATGAAAAAATTATCACAAATATACAAAAAAAAGAGAGATAGATGAGAGGTTAAAATAAGGTTCATTTAATTGACGGTCTCTCCTTTTGTATGTTATATTATAAGCGATAAAGTGTATTGAAATCAAAGTTTTTGGCTTTGAGAAATCAAAAATTGAGTGAGGTAATGACAGATGATCGGTAACTTAGTAAAGAAAATTTTTGGAACAAAAAATGACAGAGAAATAAAAAGAATTTTAGCTATTGTAGATGAAATCAATAACTTAGAACCTGAGATAAAAAAATTAGGAGATGAGGATCTAAAAGCTAAAACTATAGAATTTAGAGAGAGATTGGATAAGGGTGAAACTTTAGATGATATCTTAGTAGAAGCTTTTGCAGTGGTAAGAGAAGGGGCTGTAAGAGTTCTTGGGATGAGACACTACGATGTACAAATGATAGGTGGAGTAGTGTTACACGAAGGGAAAATAACTGAGATGAAAACTGGAGAGGGAAAAACATTAGTTGCAACTCTGGCTGTATATTTAAATGCCTTGACTGGTAAGGGTGTTCATGTAGTAACGGTAAACGATTATCTGGCTACCCGTGACAGGGAGTTAATGGGAAGATTATATGACTTCTTAGGATTAACTTCAGACGTATTATACAATAACATGCCTATGGATAAAAGAGGTGCAGCCTATAGAGCTGATATTACATATGGAACAAACAGTGAATTTGGTTTTGATTATTTGAGGGACAACATGGTATCTAGAGTGGAGAATAGGGTTCAGAGAGACCTTCATTTCTGTATAGTAGATGAGGTGGACTCAATTCTGATAGATGAGGCTAGGACTCCCCTAATCATATCGGGTGCAGCTGCAGATACTCAAAAATGGTATAAAATTTTTGAAGGGGTAGCAAAGAAACTAGTTAGAAGTTATGAGACGGAAAAAATCAGAGATATCAAGAAGAAAAAAGAGATGAATATTCCAGATGATGTCTGGAAAGATTATGAAGTAGATGAAAAATCAAGCAATATAACTCTGACAGAAAAAGGAGTCGCTAAGATAGAGAAAGAATTAGATATCGAAAACCTGTACTCCCCTGAAAATGTAGAGCTGACTCATTATATGATGCAGGCTCTAAAAGCTAAGGAGTTATTCTACAGAGATAAGGAATATTTAGTCAGAGATGGTCAAATAATAATCATTGATGAGTTTACAGGAAGAGCCATGGAGGGCAGAAGATATTCAGATGGTCTGCATCAGGCTTTAGAAGCTAAAGAGGGATTAAAAATAGCCGGGGAGAATCAGACTTTAGCATCGATAACATTACAAAATTATTTTAGAATGTATGAAAAACTATCTGGAATGACTGGTACAGCCGAGACAGAAGCCACAGAATTTATGCATACATATAAATTAGGAGTTGTAGTAATCCCTACAAACAGACCTATAATAAGAGATGATAATCCGGATTTAGTATATAAAACACACAATGAAAAAATAAATGCCATAATAGAAAGGATTGAGGAACTGTATATTAAGGGGCAGCCTGCATTAGTAGGGACAATCTCCATTGAAAGTTCTGAGGTTTTATCTGAGCGTCTGAAAAAGAAAAAAATACCTCATGAGGTTTTAAATGCTAAATTTCATGAAAAGGAAGCAGATATAGTAGCTCAGGCCGGTAGATATAAGTCAATCACTATAGCTACAAATATGGCTGGAAGGGGAACCGACATCATGTTGGGAGGTAACCCTGAATTTCTGACTTTGGATGAAGTTGGATCGATAGATGCTCCTAACTACGAGGAAGTGTTGGCAAAATATAAGGCTCAGTGTGAAAAAGAGAAGATAAAGGTGTTGGAATCAGGGGGATTATTTATCCTGGGAACAGAGAGACACGAATCTAGAAGAATAGATAATCAGTTAAGAGGTAGATCGGGTAGACAGGGAGATCCGGGAGCGACAGAATTTTATCTTTCGTTGGAAGATGAGCTTATGAGATTATTTGGATCGGAGAGAGTAGCTGCTGTAATGGATAAATTAGGACTGCCTGAAGGGGAGCCTATTGTACACAATATGATAAGTAAGGCCATTGAAAATGCACAGAAAAAAGTAGAAGCCAGAAACTTTGGAATCAGAAAAAATCTATTGGAATTTGATGATGTTAACAATAAACAGAGGGAAGCTATCTATGAGAGTAGAAATACGGCCTTGGAAAAAGATGACCTCAGTGAAACTATTTTTGGGATGTTAACTGATACAGTCTCATCTGAAGTAGTTCAAAAATTCGTAGGAGAATTTAAAGAAGACTGGGATATGGACGGATTAGCAGAAAAAATAAAAGAACTGTTTGATTATGTTATTGAGGACAAGGAAGAGTATAAGGCCTTGACTATCGAGGAGTATTCTAATTCTTTATCTGAAAAAATACTGGCAAAATATAAGGCCAGAGAGGAAGAATTTAGTTCTGAACTTATGAGAAAGCTGGAAAAATATATATTATTTGAGATAGTGGACTCTAGATGGAGGGAACATTTAAAAACTTTAGATGCCTTAAGAGAGGGAATATACCTTAGATCATATGGTCAAAAAGATCCCCTTACAGAATATAAATTAATCTCCGGTGATCTATATGCCAAGATGTTGAAAACTATAAAGGAAGAGACTATTTCTTATCTGTTTAAGGTGCAGATCAGGGTACCTGAAGAGAGGGAAGTAGAGATAAAGGAAGCAAAACATAGAAATAAAAATATAAGATATGAGGCCAATGATGATTTAGAAGGAGATGCAGATTCAGCTAAAGAATCTAGAGTTTCAGATAAGGTAGGCAGAAATGACCTGTGTCCTTGTGGATCTGGAAAGAAATACAAAAAATGTTGTGGAAGGGTGTAGACTATGAAAAAAATGAATAAAATTTTATTGGTAATAATGGTAGTATTTTTAGGAGCATGTTCATCTCTAAATATAGATACTAGTAAATATAAGATCACCACAGAAACGTTAAAAGAACCGTATAAAGTAATGGATGAGATCCTGGTAAGGGAGTCTGTTTTATCTGACTGGTATAACAATGAGGAACCGGTTCATTATTTGACTACCAGACAGATTATGAAAAAAGATAGTAAGGATGAGATCTTTTTAAATAGTTTAAAAACTAAAGATATCACAGATGAAGATATCGAAAAATTCAATGAATTAACTGAAAAATATCTGAATAAACTGGAAAGAAAGTATAGATTAAAAGATGAAAATATCAAAGATACTAAGGAACTTGTAAAAACTCTGGTGATTGGATATAATGTTGTTTATCCTACTACTTCAAAGCATCTGATGACAGTGGTTGCAACAGAAAAAGAAAGAAACTATATCTTGGAATTAAATAAAAAATCTGAAGATGAGATGACGGATAAAGACAGAACAAAGGTAAGAAAATTATTGAATAAATGGCTGGAAAGAAGAGAGTTTTTTGACGGAGAATCGATTTACAGTGCTGAGATATCAAAGGATACAGTGAATCTTGTGGAACTATCTAAGAAGAAAAATTTAACAGTTTTAGAGTTGAATAACTTAAATGCCAAGGCTATGGAAATAGCATTTCCGGAATTAATATCTAGTTTATCTAGATGGGGAAAATAAAAAAATATGTAATTAGGAGATAGAACCATCTATCTCCTAATTTAGTATTAATTATATAATATTGAGTAGTCAGGAGGAGAGGTATGGATAAAAAAATATGTCCCATCTGTGGGAAAGAGAACAATTGTGCCCATGAAAATGGAAAAGATCCCAATACTTGCTGGTGTATGGATGTAAAGATCCCCAAAAAAGTTCTGGAGAAATTGAAAAAATCAAAAAAAAACGATACAGGTGGTTGTTTTTGCAGGTCTTGCGTAGAAAAATTTATGGAAGCTCAATAGAAAAAATATAATTAGAAGTTATATTGAGGATATTTAAGGGGAAAATTTTTCAAAGAGAAACAGTTAAAAAGAAAAAGGGAACTAAATTAGTTCCCTTTTTCTCATATATATATTCGTTCTGGGAATTGTTTCTTACGCTTCTTATCCTCGTACATCTCTATGTCTGCAAGGTTAATATATTCTTCCAGGGTATTATCTCCAGAACATTCTACCATTCCGATACTTATACTGGTCCTGTATTTTATTTGATTCTTTTTATTGTATTCTTCAAAGTGTTTGTCGATATCAGCAAATAAATCCCTTACTTCTATTAAATTTAATCTGTCAAATCCCAGGATAAATTCATCTCCTCCAAACCGCAGGAAAATATCTTCTGGCTGGAGGTTATTTTTTATAATTTTAACAACATTTTTAATTAATTCATCCCCCTCTTCGTGGGAAAATCGATCATTTACATATTTTAGATCATTTATGTCCATAAAGACGGTTATCAAAGTCCCCCTGTTTTTCTTAACATTTTTAAATTTTTCATCTAATTTTTCCAGCCCAATACGCCTGTTAAGTATTCCTGTCATTACATCATAGGTAGCCAGATTATAGAGTCTTTTTTTCATCCTTTCAAGATCTTCCAGGAGGTTATTTATATTTTTTCCTAAATTACCAATTTCATCTTTCCCGCTGATTTTAAGACGTTTCCCCAAATCCTTATGTTTTATTATTTCTTTAACAGAGTGCTCCATATTTCTTAATCTCTTCACTATAAACCTTTCCATAAAGATATAGATAACAAATATCAAGATTAAAAAGTTTATCAACAACATAACTATATATTTTTTTATATTTTCCTTTCCCAAAAATAATATATTGGCATCCCTTTGATTCTCTAGGATAACACTCCGATCAGAGAGGGTTGGAATATAGAATTTATTGAGAACTATATCTTTTTCTATCTTGATTTCATATGGATTTTTTGAATTTTCAGAAACACCTAATCTATCAAATGGGAGCCCCAATTTATCTTCTAAAGTTTCCAGATTATTTTCATCTAAAAAATAACCCATAATTAAATTTCCTACTGGTTTCTTCAAATTATTACTGTCTGTTATTCCTAGGTTGGAAAAAATTAAAACCTTATTTTTCTTTGTAGCCAGCATCCCAGTTTCCTGATTATGAAATTCTATTTCGTCTTTGAGTGCAGTGATATCTTCCAAAGGAAGATCGCTGTTAGAATCCTCATCGTAGCTTGCATGGTAT
>CAZUGM010000016.1:0-19147 GCA_964619915.1 uncultured Fusobacteriaceae bacterium
AGGAAAGAAAGAAATGAAAAAATTATTATTTTCATTTGCTTATACTAGTTAGTCGCAGAAAGAGAGAAAAAAGTTTAAATTTAATAAAATAATTTTAATACGATAAAATAAAAAATCTATTCATCGACCTCTTTTCTCCGATCTCTGTTTTTTTCATCTTAAATTTATATAGTCTTTCCCCCATTTATCCATCTCTTCTAAAATAGGAATAAGCCTTTCTCCCAATTCTGTAAGTGAATATTCAACCATGGGAGGAACCTGCGGGTATACCTTTCTGCTCACCAGCTTATTGTTTTCCAAGTCTCTCAGCTGCTGGGTCAGCATCTTTTGAGTTATCCCCGGAATACGTCTTTTAAACTCATTGAACCTTATGATCCCATAGTTCCCTAAATTCCATAAAATAAGTGCTTTCCATTTACCGCTTATTATTTCAAGGGTAAGTTCTATCTCGCACTTATAATTACTACAGCTTATCTTATTTCGTCTATCTTCTGGCATATTATAACTCCTCTTAATTTTACACTTTAATTTTTTTATCTTACCATCTGTTTTATCCTGACGGCACTCTTTAACTTCATATATGTAAAGAAACTCTTAGGATTGTAGTTAGTGAATTGGCTATTTTTATAGTCTACATAGGTTCCATTGTACACACAAACTTTAAAATACTGCTCCGCTATCTCCCTGTTAAAAATTTCTGACTTAAATTTCCCATTAGAATTGTTTGCATCCATTAATTTATTGAGCCATTTTTCAACACTTCTTTTAGTGTACTTAAAATGTTTTAAGGTAGAAGAGAGAGAGATCTCTGCATGGATATCCAGTTCATCTTCACTATAGTCAACTCCCAAATAATCCAGTCCCAGGATATATATTTTTTTCATCACCTTTATCCTGTCGCTCATCCTTTTTAGTGCCTGATTCGTTACACTGCTGGATACTATCCTGTACCTCAACAACTTTTGGGGAATATTTACTATCTTATTATCTTTGGCTATCTCCATCCACAACCCATAATCCTCTGTGGCCTTATATTCATCCCTGTACCTGTAATTATTTTCTAACAACACGCTTTTTCTCATTATTACTGCCGGATGCATTATGGGGCTTTCAAAGAGAAGTTTACATCTGATCTCACTGTACCTTGTAGGGAAATCTGTAGGTTTTTTTATCATAGGTTTATTGGATAAAAACATCATCCCATTGGAACCGGCCACTGCCACATCATAATTATTTTCCATAAAGTTTACCTGAGTTTCTATCCTGTTTTTTTCTGCTATATCATCAGCATCCATCCGGACAATATATTTTCCATGGGCTGTCTCTATCCCTTTATTCAATGTTTTTATTAGTCCCAGGTTTTCTGGATTATGAATTAATCTTATCCTTTCATCTTCATAGGACTCAATTATATTTACACTTGAATCTGTAGACCCATCATTTATTATCAAAAACTCAAACTCCTCATAAGTCTGGTCTAAAATACTATCCATTGTTTCCCTTAAAAACTCACTTGCATTATATACAGGCATTAATACTGTTACCATCATCACAAATCCCCCCTTTATAACCCATCAAATAATTTTTCGTATTTTTTCACCGACTCCCTCACACTAAATTTTTCTACAGTCTCATATGAATTCTTTATCAGTTCTGCTTTTAATTCCTTATCCTCTAGGAGAAGTTTCATCAACCTGGCCATCTCCCCATAATCTCCTACATCACACAACAGCCCCGTCTTCCTATCTAAGATTACATCCTCAGGTCTGGCCATGGATCTTGTGGATATCACAGGTATCTTACAGGCCATGGCTTCTACCAATACCATCCCAAACCCTTCGGTTTTGGAGGACAATAAGAAACCATCACATCTCGATATATATTTAAACGGATTTATCTGGTGTCCTATAAAATCCACCCGGTCTTCTAATTTTAAATTTTTAACCAGTTCACGATGTTTTTCTTCCTCAGGTCCCTCTCCTATTATCAGCAGCTTTACACTTTTATCCTCTATTTCATTTAAAGCAAGTATCATAATATCCTGTGTTTTCTCCCACGATAACCTCCCTATTGTGGTAAAAACTTTATGATTCCCGTCCAGCCACTTATGGGATACTTCTTCCTTTGACATCCTTATCATATTTTCATCCACTACAGGATTATTTAGAATCTTAATTTTATCCTCTCTTAATTTTACCCCAGATATTTTCATAGTCAAGTCGATACTTCCGCGATTTATCCCGACCACCTTATCTGCCATGGGATAAAACCACTTAATTATTTTTTTTCTGACTGCAGTTCTGTCTATAGCATGGAGGGAAAATATTACCTTAGCTTTCATCCTGAATATTTTTTTAGCCAATAGGATGGTCAGGTTGTTTATACATCCTCCGGCTATGATAATATCGGGATCTTCTCTCCTCATTATCCCTATAGATTCAAATACACCTTCCCGGGCCCTTTTTTTATCTAAATCTATCCTCCTGATCTCGTCCTTCAGGTGAAACGTCGACCTGTTATTGGTGTTCAAGAGCACCACTTCATACTTTTTTAAATCTAGGTTATTTAATATATTTACAAAAACTCTCTCTATTCCTCCATTTAAAAATATGGAGTAATAAAATAAGATTTTTTTCTTTTTCATAAATCCTCCCAACCTTTTAGTTACTTTCTCTTGAAAAAAAGTAACCAAAGTTCAAGGCTGTTTAAAAATTATTATTCCATAATTGAAAAAATAAGAAAAATCGAATCGATCGCTACATTTTTAAGTAAGTCGTCGAATATTTTCTTAATTTTTTCCTTATATTTCATTTACATAATTTTTAAAATGCCAATTTTAATATATTTTATTTAACTCTAATACTTTAACCTCGGTTTCTCTAAATCCACATTTGAAAATCACTTTTTCAATAAAAGTGATTTTTAATATTCGTGGCCTCGTGAAACCATAAGAAGGAGTTAACCTTTTCTAAAAGCCAGAACCCTCTTTCCGTAATAAACTCCTAATATCCCCAGACTCACAAATAACGCTGTATAACTTTTTATATTTCCGTCATTAAATGCCAGGTAGATTCCCATTACCAGCAAAAATCCGAGACCCAGAATGATCTTATTTCTGTCATATTCATAGTAATAATATTTCATGGAAACCTTGAGTTTTACCATAAAGAAACCAATCCATGCTATGGCAGTGGCTATGGCTGCTCCCCTGGCTCCGAATTTTGGAACCAGAATAAAGTTTAATCCTATATTTATAGTACTTGCAACCAATCCTGCTATAAAGTGCCACCTAGGTTTTTTGGCAAAGTTTATCCCCTGGGAAAGGGTTTCAGACATACAGTTTAATACCGGTGCCATGGTTAATATCGGTATCACATAGAAAGCTTTCCTATAGCTTTCCCCCAATACTACATGAGCTAAATCCCGGAAAATCAAAGTTGACACTCGACATGATGCTGCACTTCATTCGTGAGCATCGCCATTGAAGTTTTAGTAAAATACGACCGGTCCTCTGGATTTTCTTCATATTTTTTTAGCTGTCTCGGCACTATAAAGGATGAGATTGTTCCCTGGAGTATTGTCAAAATGGCCATCAATTTCAAGGCAGCACTATATACCCCCAACTCCCCGTAGTCACTCCATAATTTTATAGCTATCTGATCAAAGGAAAAGAAGAGCCAGATTACCATCTTATTTAATAGGAGGGGAAAGGAATATTTCATGATCTCTGCCTGACTGTGTCTCGGAGTACCGTGGCCTTTTTTCCATGATTTTAAATTTAACCCTATCCCCAGTAAAACCGTAAGGACTATGGATAAAAATCCGGAATATATAACTATCTTATAGGTTTTCCCCATTATGTAATATAAGATAATCACCAACACAAACTCAAAAAACTTACGGGAGAAAGTGAAAACTGAATATAATTTATAAGATTCATTCAATCTCAATACATAGTCGGTAAACAGCTGGAGATGATGAAAAAATAAAGCCAGCACCAGAACCAAGACCACAGAAAAATCCGGATCTTTAAATAAAAATTCCCCTATCCACCTATAGGAAAACAATCCGATTATTCCCACTATCCCTGTTAAGATCAATGGATATTTTATTGCATTATGCAGGAGGTTCCCACGAAGTTCTACAGTCTCCTCGTAAAAAAAACGGCTGTAGGTGTCTACAGTCCCCAGCAGTAACATGGGACCCAGGGTATTTATTACCAGTAAATACATGGCTGCCTGCCCAAATTCCTCCGGGGTCAGTATTCTTGTGAGGATAGGTGTGGTCATTATCCCGAAAAGTATCCCCACCCAGTTTCCTGCTGCAAATGTAAAAAATTTCTTTATCATAAATTTATCTCCTTTAAAAAGGCACTCAATGATGCCAAAATTTAGTATCTAACCTGGTTTTATCTTTATTTTAGATGCATAGAGTGCAGATAAAAGTCTATATTCAATAGTTTTGATTTTAAAAAAAATATTAGTATAATATATTATACTAACATTTATCTAATTTACCCTCAGGAGATTTTTTTATGAAATTAGCATATATTATCCAGGCCCATAAGGGGTTTAAACAACTAAATATTTTAATAGATATTCTATCAAAAAACTCAGATGTATATCTTCATATTGACTTAAAAAATAATTATTTATACAGACAATTAAAGGATCATTATGTGTCTCAAGATAATGTTTTTATTATTTCAGATAGAGTTTCTGTCAATTGGTCCGGTTTTTCCCAGGTAAAAGCCACATTAAATTTACTTTCAGCTGTCAGAGGAAAAAACTATGACTATATCACCCTCCTCAGCGGACAGGATCTCCCCATCAAATCTCATTCAGAGATTATAAGTTTTTTATCGGAAGATGTCCACCGTGAATTTATCCATATAGCCCCTGACTATAAAAACTACAGCTGGAGAGTCCTCAGATACAGCCCGTGGAGTGAGAGTAAATCCATCCGTAACTTTCCGCTGAATAAGCTGAATAGTCTCTCTATAAAATTACAAAATTTATTAAATATAAAAAAATCTTTTTTCAGTGATCTGGATATCTATATGGGTTCCTCTTGGTTCACCATAACAAATAGTGCTGTAGAATATATCTTAAATAGTGTAGATGATAAATTAATGGAAGTATTCAGATCTACCACCTGTTCCGATGAACACTTTATCCAGACATTACTTATGAACTCGCCCTTTAGAGAAAAGGTTGTAGGAGAGAACACAGTATATATAGACTGGTCAGAGGGAAATCCTAATCCTAAAATTTTAACCATGGAGGATTATTCAAAATTAAAAAATTCCACTAGACTTTTTGCCAGAAAATTTGATATGGATATAGATCCGGACATTATTAATAAAATTATAAATAAATGTATTCCGATAATCTCCTAACCTTATTCATGGCAACTATAAATAAGGTTAAAAAAATTTATAATTTTTTTTATTCATAAAAAAGGATTTTTTTATTTTCTTTATATAATTAATATTAGCCACTTATTTTTATTCAGTTTATAACGTTTCATCACATAGTTGTCACATTGTAATTATTATCTAACTTCACCAAAAAAGGAGAACAATATGTTTAATTTAAATATTAAAAACATAAAGATAAATGGAGTCTTCATAATATTGATGATATTTTCAACTCCAATATATGCCAATGATATCGAAGAATCTATGAAAGAAGCTTTCCAGTCTTACACAGATGGAAAATATAAAGATTCTGTGGATAGTCTGAACTATGCCTCACAATTAATTCAACAACAAGTTGCAGAAGGATTAGAACCTTTTCTTCCACAACCTTTAACCGGATGGACTACTCCAAAGATAAATTCTAGAACAACTGGTGCTTCTTTGTTTGGCGGTGCTATTACAACTAAACGTGAGTATAATAATCTATCTAGTTCCATCACTGTGCAAATTATTACCGACTCCCAACTTATAAAAAATATAGCTATGATATTCAGTAATCCCAAGTTCACTACTTTTGACGGTGGAAGACTTGAAAGAGTCAAACGTCAAAAAGCTCTTGTAAACTTCAACCCTGACACTAAAAAAGGTAAAGTTGAAATCATCGTTGCAGATAGATTTTTAGTATTAGTTGAAGGACAAGAAGTAACAAAGAAAGAGTTGAAAGATTACGCAAGTGCAATCGATTATGAAAAATTAAAATCTTTGCCTTAGGCCAACTAAATAACAATTAAATAGATCATTTTTTATCTATCCCTTCCTCAGGGATAGATATTTTTTTAACTCCTATTTTTAAAGTTTTATCTTCTGTTTTTTTATTCTTCTAAGCCCCTGGAGTAATTTATCTCCTACTTCCTTAGTAGCTTTTATATCGGCCAGACTATTATGGGCATTGCTCAGCTCCACTCCCATAATTTTGCATATAGTTTCCAGCTTATGATTTTCCAGCTTAGGAACTACATCTGCTATCTCCAACGCCGTATATACACTGAGGGTATCAAATACCTGTTTATAGTTAAGAAAACTTCCCAGATAATTGTCATTATTTCTCTTAAAAAATCTGTTTAGGACATCTATATCAAACTTTATATTCTGCCCTGCAATGATAAACTTATCCTCCCTGTCGAATTTATCGATATATTTTGAAAAAATTTCCACTAACTCCTCATAGGCTTTTTCAGGAGATTGAAAACTCTCTAATTTTTCACGGCTCATTCCTGTCACTTCCAAGGCCTGCTCTGATATATCCGCACCCTCATGGGGATGACAGAAGATATCAAACTCCTCCTTTACTTCGCCGTCTATCTCTATCACTCCGGATATTTGAAACATCGCACTGTTCTCTGTTAATCCCGTTGTTTCCGTGTCGTACCACAGTATTTTCATATTTTTATCTCCTTTTTCAATTTGATCAACTTTTATTTTTGTACTTTACTTATAAATTTTTTTCATAGTTTTCTCTTTCTTTTTTACACAATGTATTCATCTACACGGATTTTAAATAAGTCTTTCTGTTACTTTCTCGATTAACAAATACTTAATTTATTTTCACTTCTTTAATTCAAATAAAAATTAACAATTAGAAAATTCATAGTATTCATTCTCAGAAAGAGATATCTTTTTTTTATTATACAGATAAACCAAGTGGGCCATAGCTTCTCCCGTGGCAAACCACCTTTGAACATGGGGAAGGTCACCCCAATCTGAAAACTTAATATCCCACTTCATTTGAGAAGCTACCTCATAGGGGGACTGTAAACTTTTTTTGGATAGAATCTCCTCCACCTCTGCTATTCTTTTCTGATGGTGCTCCATCAATTCATCGACTCTTCTGTGGCAGTGATCAAAGAGATTTCTATGGGAAGGAAAAACCTTTTCCACATCTAATTTTTTAATCTTTTCCAAACTGTTCATATAATCTTCAAGGGCATTTGTTTCCAGGGACCATACCGATATGTTAGGAGTTATACTTCCCAAGATATGATCCCCGGAAAATAGCAACCTGTGTTTTTCTTCATAGAGGCACATTATTCCCTGGGTATGTCCCGGAGTAGCTATACACCGAAGTGAATATCTCCCTATCTGGATTATTTCTCCATCCTCTACATAGGAAAACTCCACATCATGGGTATTGTTAAACTTAAATCCGGGATGTCTGTCAAAATATTCATCTAAATTTTCCGGAAACCCAAGCTTTTCAGCCCCTGTAAATTTATTTTTCCATCGTTTAAAATCCCGGAGGGTATTTATATCCAAGGCATCTTTTTTACTACAGTAAACCCTTCTTCCTTTTTTTATAAAATCCGATACTAAACCAGAGTGATCACTGTGAAGGTGGGTGATAAAGATATCGGTCTGATCCATGGAGATCCCGATCCCTTCCAAGCCTTGAGAGAGTGCATCTCTGCACTCCTTACGGTTAAATCCGGTATCTATAAGAAGATTTCTTTTATCTCCTACAATAACATAAGCATTTAAAAATTTTAAAGGACTTTTAGGAAGAGGTACCTCTATCTTCCAGATATTTTCATAAATTTCTTCTGCCATTTTTCCCTCCTGTTGGTATATTTACTGTGCACAATATTTAATTTTTATCACCAAAAAACTACACTAATAAATTCTAAGGGTTCCACCCTTAACTGGCTCTATTTCTTTTAATGAGTAAAAGAAATAGAGGAAAGAAAAGCTCAAACTTTGAAAAGTGTTCATGAGTAAAATATTCATATACGAGCTTTGAAAGCTACAGTCCTCGCTTAGCTGCGGAACTTAATTTGTTGAACGCTCTAGTATATATGAAAGTTCAAAGTAACATCACTTTCAAAGTTAAAAAACAAGAGAAATAATTTTCTTATCTGTTTTCCAAAAGCCACTCCTTAGAAAAATCCACTGCTTCTCTCAGAGAAAATAACCTGCACTCTGCATTTCCCACAAGTTTTTTTATTACTTTATGCCTACTTTCAAATGCTTTCCCTCTCTGCTATCTCCTTCAACACCTTCTTTATATCCTGGGCTCTCTCTTTTTTGCATACCAAGAGGGCATCATTAGTTTCTACTACCACCAGATCTTCCAACCCAATTGTAGCTACTATTTTTTTCGTTCCTATAATTATATTGTTCTTACTCCCGATCTCAATGAGTTCGTTGGCTCTGTTTACAGTCCCGTTTTCATTGTGTTCCAGCACCTCATCCAGAGCAGGATAACTCCCTACATCATTCCATCCGAAATCCACAGGTATAACCTGGATATTCTGAGCCTTTTCCATAATCCCGAAATCGATAGAGATCTTTTCAAACTTGTCAAACAAAGTCTTAAGCTCTATCATTTCATCTTCTGCTTTTAGATCCTTATCCTTTAATGCAGTGATCTTATTGAAAATTTTGAAATGCTTGGGCATATATTTTTCAAAAGATTCCATGATCATATCGATTCCCATAACAAACATCCCACTATTCCAGAGGTAGTTTCCGGCTTCTACATACTCCTCTGCTCTCTCTAAATTTGGTTTTTCCCAAAACCTTATTACCTTGCTGGACTCCCCTATATAGGCTTCCTTTACCTCTATATAACCATAACCCGTCTCAGGTTTATTGGGTTTTATTCCCAATGTAATGATGGAGTTAGTTTCTGTGGCTATCTCACTGGCTCCTACTATCCTTTTTCTGAAGTTATCTTCATTTTTTATTATATGATCCGAAGCCAATACCACCATGGTAATATCTTCGTCCTTTAATTTTTCCTTTATCTTAACTGCTCCATATCCGATGGCAGCAGCAGTATCCTTAAATGCCGGTTCTACAATTATATTTTCATGGGGCAGATCAGGGAGTTCCTTCCTTATGGCTTCTGCCTGGATAGCGTTGGTCCCTATAAATATTTTTTCCGCCGGTATGATGGGCAGTATACGGTCGACTGTCATCCTGATCAAACTTCTATCTTCATCTATTAATTTCAACAACTGCTTGGGTCTTTCCTTCGTTGATAGGGGCCAAAATCTTTCCCCGGATCCTCCTGCCATTATAAATGCTGCTAACATATATCATCACTCCTATTTTTATGAATTTAATCCCTATTTTTTTATTTTTCTACTCAGTAACATAAAACTTTTTATCGTTGTTTCGTAAAAATTTTATTTTCCTACACAAATTTCCTTAGACCTTTTATCGGTTGAAATTGTTGTTTATTGGTGGATAAGTTTTTAGTCTTTTATCGCGAATTATACAAGTATACTTACTACTAATAGTATATACTAAATACTTGAAAAATATGATATAATGTTACGGATAAAAAAATTTTTTTTATAATTGAATATAGATACATAATCATTGCTATCTGTTGAACTTATAAAAATTTGGAGGTAATAAATGATATCAACTAGTGGTTTAGGGCTTATGTTCCCTGGAAAAAAATTATTCGATGATGTAAATATCAAATTTACACCTGGTAACTGTTACGGACTTATTGGAGCTAACGGTGCCGGAAAATCTACATTTTTAAAGATTTTAGCTGGTCAAATTGACAGTACTGAGGGAGAGGTTATCTTAGGACCTAGAGAAAGATTATCTTTCCTACAACAAGACCATTTCGCTCATGCTAATGAAGTAGTTTTAGATGTAGTAATGATGGGTCATAAAGAACTTTATGCTATAAAAAAAGAGCAGGAAGAACTTTATGCAAAACCTGATGCAACAGATGAAGACTATGCAAAAGCCGGAGAATTAACTGACAGAATTGAGGAGTTAGACGGATGGTCTGCTGAAACTAATGCTGAAAAATTACTTACAGGATTAGGAGTAGATCCTTCAATCCACTATAAAGTGATGAACGAACTTACAGAACCTCAAAGGGTTAAGATCCTTTTAGCACAGGCATTATTTGGTGAACCAGATGTACTTTTATTAGACGAGCCTACAAACGGTCTGGATATTCACGCTATCAACTGGTTAGAAAATTTCTTATTAAACTTTAACGCAACTGTTATAGTAGTATCACATGACAGACATTTCTTAAACAAAGTATGTACTCATATTGCTGACATCGACTTCGGTAAGATCAAGATGTTCGTAGGAAACTATGATTTCTGGTATGAATCAAGTCAGGTTGTATTGGAATTAATGAGAAATAAAAATAAAAAATTAGAGCAAAAAAGAGACGAATTAAAGACCTTCATCGCCAGATTCAGTGCCAATGCTTCAAAATCAAACCAGGCAACAGCAAGAAAGAAGATGTTAGACAACTTAAAGCTTGAGGATATGCAGGTTTCAAATAGAAAGTATCCATTCATCGAATTTAAATCCGAAAGAGATGCTGGAAACAACATGTTAAAGGTTGAAAATCTAACTAAGACTATCGACGGGGTAAAGGTATTAGACAATATCTCATTCACTATCAATACCGGAGATAAGGTGGTACTTTTAGCTAAAACTGATATCGTTAAAACAACTCTTATCAAGATCCTGGCTGGAGAGATGGAACCTGATTCAGGTACTGTTACTTGGGGAGTAACGACTTCTTTAGGTTATATGCCTAGAGATAACTCGGAATACTTTAAAGCAGACAGCGGAACTGATCTGATCGACTGGTTAAGACCATATTCACCTGATCCCCATGAAAGCTATGTAAGAGGATTCTTAGGAAGAATGTTATTTGCCGGTGAAGATTCTCAAAAGAAACCTAGTGTTCTTTCTGGAGGAGAAAAAGTAAGATGTATGTTATCTAAAACAATGATGACAGGAGCTAACGTTTACTTATTCGATAACCCGACAGACCATTTAGACCTTGAATCTATCACTTCACTAAATAAAGCCTTGATCAAATTTAATGGAACTATCATATTTGCAGCTCATGACCATGAGTTCATCCAGACTGTAGCCAATAGAATTATCGAGATAACTCCTAAGGGAATTGTCGATAAATTGATGGAATTTGATGAATATATCAAAGATGAAAATGTAGAAGCAAGACTTGCAGAGATGTATAACTAAAATAAAAAGCTGAGGCTAGCCTCAGCTTTTTTTATTTCCTAATAAAATTATAAATTTAAAACCTCTTGAATACAATGTCTCGTTGTTTTTTATTCAAATACTCCTAATTTCCGGCAGATACCTGTGTATATTCTGAGCCCGTTTTCCAATACTTTCTCGTCAAAATTAAATTTAGAATTATGGAGCGATGCTATATAACCAAGTTCCTCATTTTTAGTTCCCACAAAGAAAAAGAGTCCCCTAGTCACTTCCTGATAAAATCCGAAATCTTCAGCCAACATCTCCGGATCTATCTCCTCAAATTTCAGTTTTTCATCCCCACTTACAACATCCTCTAAAATATTGCAGAACCTCTTGTCGTTTATAACAGGGGGATATCCTTCAGCCAGATCAATCTCTATCTCAACTCCATAACTGAGCTCCATTCCACGGGCTATATCCCTTATTTTATCCACGATAAAATTAAAGGTCTCTGTAGAAAAAGTCCTTATGGTTCCCTCCATCCGGGTAACTTCCGGAACGATATTTCTTATGGTTCCCCCCTCTATCTTACCTATGGCAATTATACTGGGATCAAAGGGAGCTACAAATTTTGAGGTAATAAGGTTAAACCCTTCCAGCATCTTTCCTGCTACCTGGATAGAATCTATTCCCAACTGGGGTTGCCCCCCATGACCGCTCTTCCCTTTGATAACTATATTTATCTCTGCTGCTTTTGCCATAAATCCCCCTGCTCTGCAGCCTATTACCCCCTCTTCCAACTTGGGAAAAATATGAAGTCCGAAGATCCCTTTAACATTGTATTTTTCCAGGATTCCGCTTTTTACAATATCCTTGGCTCCTCCAGGTCCTTCCTCAGCAGGCTGAAAAATTAATAGGATATTTTTCTTTAGTTTTTTTCCCCTTAAATAATCCATAAACCCCAGGAGAGTAGCCATATGGCCGTCATGTCCGCAGGCATGCATAATTCCCTCATGTTTGGAGGCATAGGAAACCCCTGTTTCCTCTAAAATTGTCAGGGCATCCATATCCGTCCTAAACCCATAGGTTTCATCTGAATTCCCATCCAGATAGATACAGATCCCAGTCTCACAAATTATCTCAGGCTCATATCCCATCTTTCTTATCTCTTCCAACAAATAAGCCTGGGTCTTTTTTTCTTTATACCCCAATTCTGGAATTTCGTGTAAATTTCTTCTATGTTTTTTCATGTTTTCTGCTATTTTGTTCATCTCTGCCTCCCTAAAAGAAATTTCTCAATATTATCTTAGATAAAAGTAAACCTTATTTTTTTAATTTTTAAAAATATATATATTATATACAAAACATATATATAATAAAATTATACAACAAAAATCTATTTTATTAATACAAAGTATTCATTATATATATTTTATTTTATTTTATGTTTAGTGCTATACTTACTTCAAATCATAAGAATAGAGGTTGCAAATACAAATAGTAAAGACAGGGAGAAGGCATTTTAAGATCTGTTTTGAAAGGTGTAGTTGCCGAAGTGTAGGTTCTGCAAAGATCTATGCTGGGGATATGGATAAGATCCATATAACTGTCATTATCATAATTAGGTAATGGGGTGCTATTTGAAGTCATAGATTAATCTTTTATCTCGTTTTTGATAGATGTAATTTTGCTCTTCGGTAGTTCCCACTACTGGAGAGTTTTTTTATTAGGAGGAAAGATATGATCATAGTACACAAATACGGAGGAAGCTCACTGGCTGACTTAGACAGAATTAAAAAGATTGCCTCCCACATCTCAAAGTTAAGTGATGAAGGGAAGCAGATCGTTGTAGTTGCTTCTGCAATGGGTAAAACCACCAATAATTTAATAGAGATGGCTAAAAAAATATCTAAAACACCAAATATAAGGGAATTGGACACCCTCATGGCTACAGGTGAACAGCAGACAGTTGCTCTGCTATCCATGGCCTTAAATGAATTGGGAAAAGATTCTATCTCCCTTACCGGTCCCCAGGCTGGGATAACCACCATAGGACATCACACTAAAAGCAGGATCAAGAGTATCGACCCAAAGATAATCAGATCCCATCTGAATCACGGAAAAATAGTTATCGTGGCCGGCTTTCAGGGAGTGAACCAGGAAGGAGATATAACTACCCTGGGCAGAGGGGGGTCGGATACCAGTGCAGTGGCACTGGCTGCCAGTTTAGGAGCACAGTGTGAGATCTATACCGATGTAGATGGAATCTATGCTATAGATCCCAGAGTATATCCAAAGGCTAAAAAAATTCAAAATATATCTTACGAGGAGATGATGGAAATGGCAAATTTAGGAGCAGGGATTATGGAAACAAGGGCTGTGGAGCTGGGGAAAAAATACAATGTTCCCATCTATGTAGGGGAAAGTTTAAGGGATCATGACGGTACCTTGATATTAAATCAAAGTGAGATTATGGAGGATAAACCCATTACCGGCATCACCCTAAATGAAGATATCTTCATGGTAAATATCCAGCACCTTCCCTATTCGGAGAACCTGGTAGCGAATATTTTTAATACCCTTGGTAAATACGAGCTGAATATCGATATGATCAGCCAGAATATTACCACTTCCGGTACTTTGGACCTTTCTTTCAGTTGCTTTAAAAGAGAAGAACCTCTTTTAAGAAAAGCCATAGATGAATTAAAAAATAAATCACAGGAAATTTCCATAGAGATCAAACCTGATTTAATAATGCTTTCCCTGGTAGGAATCGGAATGGTAAGTTATTCAGGAGTTGCAGCAAAAGTATTCAATACCCTGGCTGCTCATAAAATTCCTTTCTATCATATAACTACTTCTGAGATCAGTATCTCATGCACTATCTCCAAAGAGCATAAAAATATAGCCATTCAGATGCTGGCCAAAGAATTTGATTTATAAAAACCATATCATTAAAATTTTATTGAGGAGGAGATCATGAAAAAATATAACATCGCCATTGTAGGAGCTACCGGAATGGTCGGAAGAACCTTTCTGAAGGTATTGGAGGAAAGAAATTTTCCCATAGATAACCTTTATCTTTTAGCCTCTTCCAGATCTTGCGGAACAGAAATTAATTTTAAAAATAAAACATATATAGTTGAGGAACTTACCCCTGAATCTTTTAACAAAGAAATAGATATCGCACTATTTTCTGCCGGAGGAAACCTCAGCAAAGAAATGGCTCCTATAGCCGTATCTCACGGAATCACAGTTATAGATAACAGCAGTGCATGGAGGATGGATCCAAATGTTCCTTTGGTTGTGCCTGAGGTAAACCCGGAAGAAGCAATAACAAACAAACTCATTGCCAATCCTAACTGTTCTACCATACAGGTGGTAGTTCCTCTGAAGGTCTTAGACGACCTTTACGGAATAAAAAGAGTTATCTACTCTACCTACCAGGCTGTATCCGGATCCGGAGTAGCCGGGGTAGAAGATTTAAAAAATGGGATAGTGGGTCAAGAACCTTTAAATTACCCGCATCCTATAGCCTTTAACTGCCTCCCCCATATAGATGAGTTTACAGAAAGCGGATATACCAAGGAGGAGTTGAAGATGATCGATGAAACTAGAAAAATTTTAAATAAACCGGATCTGCCCATTACTTCTACCTGTGTAAGAGTCCCTGTAGAAAACGGACATTCTGTATCGGTTAACCTGGAATTTGAAAAAGAGTTTGATTTAGCAAAATTAAAGGAAGCTCTTAAAAATAAAGAAGGAATTGTCCTACAGGATGATGTAAAAAATAATATCTATCCAATGCCTATAAATGCCAGCGGATTCGATGAAGTATTTGTAGGCAGGATTCGAAGAGATTATAGTGTAAAAAATGGTGTGAACCTGTGGATAGTAGCTGACAACATCAGAAAAGGTGCTGCTACAAATACCGTTCAAATTGCTGAATTATTGATAGAACAATAATATCTACATATTTTATTACGATTTTAAAGAGGAGGAATTATGGGAATTTTTAAAGGATCCGGGGTTGCTCTCATCACCCCATTCAACGGGGATATGAGCATTAACTATACTAAGTTAGAAGAACTCATAGAGTGGCATATTGAAAATAATACAGATGCTCTGATAATTGCCGGCACCACCGGTGAAGCATCTGCTCTTCCAGACGAAGAACATATAGAGTTAGTCAGAAGAAGTGTTGAGATGGTTGGAGGAAGAATTCCTGTAATAGCAGGAAGCGGCAGCAACGATACCCGTCACGGCATTAAATTAAGCCTTGAGTGTGAAAGAGTGGGAGCAGACGGCCTCCTCATCGTTACACCTTACTACAATAAAACCAACAGACAGGGATTGATAAATCACTATACAACTATAGCCGACAAGGTAAATATCCCTATCATCCTATACAACGTTCCAGGGAGAACCGGAATGAATATTCCCGTTGATGTAGTGGATGAACTGAGTAACCATAAAAATATAGTCGGGATCAAGGAAGCCAGTGGGGATATCTCCTACTTAGCTGAAATAGCCAGAGTCTGTAGGAATGATTTTTCTATCTACTCGGGGAATGACGATATCATAGTTCCTGTTCTTTCCTTAGGAGGAGTTGGTGTTATCTCTGTACTGGCAAATGTCATGCCCCTGGAAACTCATAACCTTGTTATGTCTTATCTGGAAGGAGATGTCACTAAATCTAGAGATTTACAGCTTTCTCTGAATTCCTTTGTTAATTCTTTATTTTTGGAAACAAATCCCATACCTGTAAAGTCTGCAATGAACCTTATGAATATGGAAGTCGGAGGACTAAGACAACCCCTGTGGGAGATGAGCTCCGAGTCTCTTGAAGTTTTAAAAATAGAGATGAAAAAATTAAATTTAATCTAAAGGAGGTAACATTTTTGAATATAGCCATATACGGATGGGGGCAGATGGGTAAACTCCTCTCAGATACCATCGATAAAAGCCAAAACTTAAATTTAACCGGGATAATCGATTCTTTTTCTCTGGGAAAGGACTCCCGGATCGTTAAAACTTTAGAAGATCTTTCTGTTGTTCCCGATGTTTTGATAGATTTTTCCCATTACAGTAACTCAGAAAAAATTCTTCCGTGGATTACAGCCAATAACGTGCCCACACTGATCGCTACCACAGGACACAGTGAGGAGGAATTGGAAAATATAAAGAGGGCATCCCAGGTAGTTCCCATACTTAAGGCGACGAACACTTCCCTTGGAGTAAATCTGATTACAGAGTTATTGGAAACACTGGTTTCATCTTTGGGGGACTGGGATATTGAATTGATTGAAAAACATCACAATAAAAAGATTGATGCTCCCAGCGGGACAGCCCAGTCGCTCCTGGAAAAAATAAATGACACCCTATCTTCTAAAAGGGAATTGACCTACGGAAGAGAAGGGATATCTCCCAAAAAGAAGGAGGAGATAGGGGTGCATGTAATCCGGGGAGGAACTATAGTAGGAGAACACTCCATTATTTTCGCCGGTGAGGATGAAGTAATAGAGGTAAAGCATGAGGCCCACTCTAAGATGATCTTCGTCAATGGAGCCCTCAAGGGAGCAACCTGGCTCTATAATCAGCAGCCAGGATTCTACACAATGAAGGATATTTTCAACTAAAAGCAACGTGACTAGACTATAAAAAAATATATTTTTAAAGGAGATCATCTTATGACTAAATTAAATAACGCCCATGAAATAATTCAATATATTAAAAATTCTACCAAATCTACCCCTGTGAAAGCTTATATCAATGGGAAATTAGAAGGGATAGATTTCCTAAACTGTAAAGTTTTTGGATGCCAAAACAGTAAAACAATTTTTGGAGAGTGGGATGAAGTCAATGAAATTTTGACCACTAACTCCAATTTAATCAGTGATTCCCATGTAGAAAGTGATAGAAGAAACTCAGCTATTCCAATGCTGGATACCAAAAATATCCATGCCAGAATAGAACCCGGGGCTGTCATCAGAGATATGGTGGAAATTGGAGACAATGCCGTTATCATGATGGGTGCTGTTATAAATATCGGTTCTAAAATAGGTGCCGGTACCATGATAGATCTAAATGTAGTCATGGGAGGCAGAGCCACTGTAGGAGACAACTGTCATATTGGAGCAGGTGCTGTCCTGGCCGGAGTAATTGAACCACCTAGTGCTGATCCTGTTGTTATAGAAGATGATGTAGTTATAGGGGCTAATGCAGTAATCTTGGAAGGTGTCAGAGTCGGAAAAGGAGCCGTCGTAGCCGCTGGAGCTATCGTTACAAAGAACGTCCCTGCCGGTGTTGTGGTAGCCGGGAATCCCGCTAGAATAATCAAAGATAAAGATGAAAAAACTGCCGGAAAAACTGAAATTATGGAAGATCTGAGAGTTATAAAATAATATTATTAAAATTAATCGGAGGTCAGTATGAATATAAATCCTAAAGTAATAAATAAAGAGATCTCCCTTATCAGACAAATCTCTATAAAGAGCAGGGAATATAAAGATGTTATAAACCTCACTGTGGGGGAACCTGATCTGCCCATCCCTGCTAAGATAATTGAAGAAACTACCCTCTACATGAAAAACAATCGGATGGGATATCCTGTATTAGGAGGATCTTTGGAGATAAGGGAAGCTATCGTCAATTTTTATAATACCAAATATGGTTCCTCCTATAAAATAGATGAGGTTATCGTCACAGCAGGTGCTACAGAGGCTATTTCCACTACTCTGAGAGCTATCTTAAATGAAGGGGATGAAGTCTTGATTCCCCTGCCGTTTTATCCCGGATACCTCCCCAATATAGATTTAAATGGTGGTAGATCAGTATTTATAGATACCACTTCCGATGAATTACAGCTTACAGTGGAGATTTTAAAAAAATATATTACTCCTAAAACCAAGGCTCTTATCTTAAATTATCCCAACAATCCGTCGGGAGTTATTTTATCTCAGAAAAACTTAGATGAAATTATGGATTTTTTAAGGGATAAAGATATCTATATTATCTCCGATGAGATATACAGTGAAATTATTTTTAACGATGATTTTATCTCTGTAGGAAAGTATGACTTTCTTAAGGGCAAAATAATATTGATCAACGGATTTTCAAAATCTCATTCTATGACCGGGTGGCGTCTGGGGTATATTTTAACCTCTAAAAAACTCAGAGACCAGCTGATAAAAGTTCATCAATATACCATCACGGCTCCTTCCATAGTCTCAGAATACGGAGGATATATTGCACTTTCTAAATGTTCAGATATGTCTTCCTATACAAAGGAATATCAAAAGAGATGTGAGTATGTATACAACAGATTAAACTCTATGGGTATAGTCACCCTTCGACCCAAGGGATCATTTTATATCTTCGGTTCTTTAGAGAATTTTAATCTGCCTTCATCTCTGGACTTTGCCTTAGACCTCCTCTCAAATAAACACGTGGCTGTAGTTCCCGGAATAGCCTTTGGAGTCGAGGGATATTTTAGAATTTCCTGTACCAAGTCTGTAGAAATTTTAAAAACAGCTTTAGATAAGATAGAGGAGTTTATTGAAAAATACAGAATATAATCAGCAATGGATATATAATATTATTTAGTTGAATATTATATTCTCCCATACTATAATTTAACTATAAAACAACATAATCAAGAACAAAGGAGAATACCATATGATTAAATTTGAAAAATACCATGGCTTAGGAAATGATTTTATAATCTTT
>CAZUGM010000017.1:0-733 GCA_964619915.1 uncultured Fusobacteriaceae bacterium
TGAAAGGAAGAATTCGCCCCAGTAAAGGAACAGAGATTCCCTCTTCGCAGTAGCCCGAGTGTCAACGAGGGCCTTCTTCCTAGTCCTGAACGGCCGTTCCGGCGATTCGCATCATCGTCAGAAACGCCCCATACACCACGGGATACTCCGAATGTTTGAAGAACTCCAGTCTAAAGCCCCGTGTATTCTTTCCAATATTATCCCAGCTTCATCTATTACATAGGTTGTAGGTACCACTCTTATTAAAAATTTTCTCGATAAGATCTGCCCTTTATCAAAATAGTGGGGAAAATCCATAGGGTTATCCATAAAAAAATTATCTACCGCTCTTCCGTCGTCATCTATCATTACAGACACCACATTTATCTTATCTTTATTTTCATTATAAAATTTATTTAACTGAGGTTTTTCCACCTTACAGGGTGGGCACCAGCTGGCACCAAAGTTATATATAGTAATCTTCCCCAGATATTTCTCCGAAGTTCCCTCCAACTCCCCCTTGGTATTGTATAGATCCATAACAGAAAGTTTATCTCCTGTTTCCAACCCCTCTTTCGCACCAAAAGATAGAACACTGACCAACAATAACAGTATAAATATTAATTTTTTCATAAATTTCCTCCTTTCGTCACGAATTATACAGAGTCTTGTTATTCATATTTTTAGCCTCACTTACTGTTAAAAAAATCTTAAAGTTCTTGTCTACTCGGACTTTAAGTTCAATCTCTGTATG
>CAZUGM010000017.1:743-15888 GCA_964619915.1 uncultured Fusobacteriaceae bacterium
TTTTAGAGTCTCACGTTCCTCATTGATATCTTCCCACTCATCCATCTTTATCATTATTTTTTCATCCATCTCATCCAATTTCACCTGGAGATCCATCAGCTTATCTATCTCATTTTTTATTCCAGCTTCATTGTGTAATTCCTCTATTTCAGCCTTCTTTTCCTCCAGTTTTTCAATCTCTTTTTCCACCACTACAAATTTTCTCTCCAAATTAGATGTTCTGTTTTTCCTTCTTTTTTGTTCCTCATAATCGGTATTGACTTCCTTTTCCTTTTTAGGCTCGGTAGATTTTTTCATATATTCCTCATAGTTTCCATCGAAAACACTGCTCCCTGTAGGAGTTATCTCATATATCTTATTTACCACACTCTCCAAGAAGTGTCTGTCATGGGATACAACTATCAGAGTACCGTCATAGTCTTCCAATGATTCTTCCAATACTTCCCTTGCATAGATATCCAGATGGTTTGTAGGTTCGTCCATTATTAGCAGGTTAGGCTTATTCAAGATCAGTTTCATCAACGCTATCCTAGATTTTTCTCCACCACTGAGATCATCTATACTCTTAAAGATCTCATCCTCTGAGAATAAAAATCCCCCAGCAAGGGTTCTGGCCTGCTCCTCCGACAGCGGGTAGTTATACATCAGTTCTTCCAAGATATTCTGTTTCCCCTCTAAACCTGTATGATTTTGGTCATAGTATCCGATATCCAATTTTTCTCCTAATTCTACTCTACCGCCGCTCTGTTTCTCCAGATCATTTATTATCCTCAGGATAGTAGATTTTCCTACCCCATTGGGTCCCATTATCCCGATCTTGTCCCCACGATATATATCTAAGTTTATATTTTTAAAGATCTCCTTTTTTCCGAAACTCTTGGATAAGTTGGTGATTTTCACCACCTTATCGGTGGTTACTCTGTCTATTTCAAACTTTAATTTCATCTTTCTCATCTTTACAATGGGATCTCCCATCTTCTCCATACGATTTAGGAGTTTTCTCCTACCCAATGCCTGTTTGGTCTTTATACCACCCATATATTTAGTGATATAATCTTCCATCTTTTTTATCTTATCCTGTTCCTTTTCAAACCTTTTTACTGCCCCTGTAAGATAAGCTTCTTTTTGAATGGTATATTCAGTGAAGTTACCCTTATATAGGTTTATAGTTTTATTCTCAATTTCAAATACCCTGTTGATTACATTATCTAAAAAATATCTGTCATGAGATATCAGGATAAAGGCTTTATTGTAGGAATTTAGATATCTTTCCAGCCACTCAATGGCATTTAAATCCAAATGGTTTGTAGGCTCGTCTAATATCAACAGTTCCGGTTCATCCAATAATATTTTCCCCAGAGCCACCCTTGACTGCTGCCCCCCGCTGAGGTCATCGACCTTTTGTTTCCATAGGTGTTCAGGAAAATTCAGACCATTTAAGATCTGCTTCACCTTATATTCCACCGCATATCCGTCTTCCTGCTCATACCTGGTATTTAGTTTTGCCAGCTCCTCCATGATACTGTCAAAATTATTCATATCCGTAGCCAGTCTTTCATTTAATATCTGAATTTTTTTATAGTCTTCTTTCAGGTGTGAATACACACTCATTAACTCATCGAATACATTATTTTCTACATTCAAATCAAAGTTCTGAGACAGGTACCCAATCCTTAAGTTCCCCTTTTTTCCGATCTTCCCCCTCTGTTTAGTTTCAAAACTCTCGTCGTGGGTCTCCATCCCCATAAGGATCTTTATCAGTGTGGTTTTCCCTGCTCCATTGGCTCCTACCAATCCTATCTTATCCTTTTCATCTATTGCAAAGTTTATTTTTTTTAATAAAGTTTCCCCTGTAAACTGTTTCCATAAATCCGTAACACTAAGTATCATAATTCTCCTTCTCCTTACCCTAATTTAAGTATTTATATTTTTTATTCCATTATATCATATAAATTTAGGTTTCTATTATTTTTACATCTATGTTATACTTTCCTTATGATTTAAATAAAGAATGGGAGATAATATTATGAATATAAGAGATTTTATTGATAGAGAAATTACATATGAAGAAGCTATGGAACTTACCAATATCAGCGGCAGCAAGATGATGGAATTATTTTCTGTAGCCAATGAAATAAGGGAAAAATATTGCGGAAATAAGATCCATACCTGTACTATTTCCAATGCAAAATCAGGAAGATGTGAAGAGGACTGTAAATTCTGTGCTCAGTCAGCTCACTACAACACCAATATCACCAGTTATGAATTAAAAGACAAGGAAAACCTTTTAGATGAATATGCCAGAGCCGAGGAATTAGGGAGCTCAAAATTCGGGTTAGTTACCTCTGGCAGAAGTATCAATAAGGGAACTACTGAATATAACGACATAAAAGAATTTTTAAAAACAGCCAAAGCCTCTGATAAAGATGTCGAACTCTGTTGTTCTATCGGACTGTTATCCAAAGAAGAATTAATGGAGTTAAAGGAAGCCGGAGTCACTAGGTTCCACAGTAACCTGGAGACATCTATTAAGTCATACAATAAAATAGTTGCTACAACCCATGGGATAGAAAACAGATTAAAAACCATAAAAGCTGCCAAGGAAATAGGATTGGATGTGTGCAGTGGCGGAATAATAGGGATGGGAGAATCATGGGAGGACAGGATAGAAATGGCATATACCCTAAAGGAATTAGGAGTAGATGGAATCCCTGTCAATATCCTAAATCCTATTCCCGGAACTCCTCATGGAGATCGTGAACACCTGGCTATGGATGAGATCTTAAAAACTATAGCTATCTATAGGATAATATTTAGAGATAAAGTCATCAAAATAGGTGCAGGAAGGGAAGGTATCTTAAAGGACTTTATGGGAATGGCATTTATGTCTGGAGCTAATGGAATGTTGGTCGGAGGATACCTTACTGTAAGGGGTAGAAGTGCTCAGGAAGATTTTAAATTTATTGAAAATATTAAGAAGATGTGGAAATAAAAAAGCTAGAAATTGAGTAAACTCAATTTCTAGCTTTTTTTTATTCATGTTAAGTCACTTAACTTCTTTTCTCCTCAAGTAGAAAATATAGAAAAAAGCCCTATATAAATAACGTTGAGAAAGACTCCTCAGACTCTCCTAAAAATGCTGCCACTCCACCATATTCTACTTCATCTATCAATTCATCATGACTAAATCCCATTACATCCACCGACATATCGCAGGCTATAATCTTACCGCCATTATCCAAGAATATTTTCATCAATGAAGGAAGGGTTTCTATATTTTTATCCTTCATTACTTTTTTCATCATAAGGGTTCCCATCCCCCCCATATTCATATTGGAAAGTTTAAGTTTATTTGGACCTTTCGGCATCATCATACCAAACATCTTATCTATCAGAGATTTTTTATTATTTACAAAATTCTCTTTTCTAAGGGCATTTAAACCCCAAAAAGTAAAGAACATAGTCACCTCTTTCCCCATTGCTAATGCACCATTTGCAATGATAAATGAAGCCAGTACCTTATCCATGTCCCCTGAAAACACGACCATTGTCTGTTTGTTTTTCGTAGTTTTCATAACCTTCATACCATTACCTGTAGGGCAGCCCATAGTTTCAGTTCCTAACTTTTGAACCTGGGCCACTATCGTTCCATCTTCCTTCTCAGCACTAATTAATCTATTTCCTGTTTTTTCAGCCCAGACTTTAATATCTTTTTTGAAACCTAATTCAGAAGATTTTATCTTCAGAATATCTCCTACAGCCATCTCTTCCATAGTTTTTTTAGTTTTTAAGATTGGTCCCGGGCATGCCAAACCACATGCATCGACCTCTATAGTTTTTGTATTTCCAAAGGTTCTTTCCTCATCTATCAGTTTAGATTCAGCTGTAAATGGTTTATTTTCAGTATGCACAAATTTTTCACCTTCCTTATTTTTAAATATTCCTATATTTGATTGGTCATGACTGGTCGGCTCCCATAATTTATATCCACCATCTAGGTTTACCGCTTTATACCCTAGATTCACCAGCATTCTGTAAGCTACATATCCCCTCAATCCTACCTGACAATAAACGATATAAATTTTTCCCCTATCCAATTCATGGATCCTGGATCTTAATTCCGCCAGATCTATATGGATCCCACCGGGAATAGCCCCTAGCTCCCTCTCGTCAGCAGTTCTTATATCCAGTAATTCATATTTTTCTGTAGCTGCCAGATCTTCTACTTCACCTGTTCTCACTACTTGGATATCTTTATTTAAAATATTTTCAGCATAATACCCCAAAATATTTACCGGATCTTTAGCCGAATTAAATGGAGGAGCATACGCTAACTCCAAATCTTGAAGTTCCACAACATTTATCCCGCCTTTAATAGCTGTAGCTATTATATCTATCCTCTTATCTACACCCTTATGCCCTATCCCTTGAGCTCCTAAGATCTTTCCATCCGGTGTAAAGATTATTTTCAACGTCAGCGGGGTTGCCCCGGGGTAATATCCTGCATTAGAGTTTCTGTTTATACTTGCAGTCAGATAATCTTTGCCATATACCAGTCCAGACCTCTGCAACATTTTTTCATTCAACCCTGTTGCTGCCACAGTATAATCAAATGCTTTTAATATAGATGTTCCCATAGTCCCGTTGTACGCCTGCTTATTAGCCCTGTCTAAGATAATATCAGCTACCAGTCTGCCCTGTCTGTTTGCAGGCCAGGCCAATGGAATATTAATTTCTTGATCATTTATAAAGTTTCTGACTGTAACAGCATCTCCTACAGCATAGATATCTTCCACACTGGTTTTCATATACTTATCTACTTTTATACCAAACCTTTCATGGACCTCACACCCTGCACTTACTGCCAGTGCAGTTTCAGGTCTTACTCCTGCTGCTAAGATTATTATCTCAGCTTCGATCTTCAGTGAAACTTCTTTTTTTCCGGCTTTTACTATCTTAACAGTTGATGATTTTTCCCCATCTACTATCTCAGTTACTCCATGCCCCAATAAAAGTTCAACTTCATGATCCTTCATATTTTGATGAACTTGTGCAGCTATCTCAGGATCTACCGGTGCCAATACTTGTGAGGCGAACTCTACCACTGTAGTCTGCATATCTAATTCTACAAAATTTTCTGCTATCTCTATCCCGATAAACCCAGCTCCTACAACTACAGCTTTCTTTACGTTATTTTCTTTTATATGGGCCATTATCTTATCCATATCCTTCATATTTCTAAGGGTAAAAGCTCTAGGAGAAGCGGTTCCTTCAATAGGAGGCACAAATACTTCTGCACCTGGAGAAAGTAAGATCTTATCATAAGATTCTTCATAAGTTTTTCCAGTTCTCAGATCTTTCGCCACTACTTTTTTAGCCTCTACATCTATTTTTTGTACCTCTGTTTTCACCCTGACATCGATATTAAATCTGGATTTCATCCCCTCTACAGTCTGAACTAATAGAGCATCTCTATCCTTTATTACCCCTCCGATATGATATGGCAGTCCACAGTTTGCAAAAGAGATATATTCTCCTCTTTCAAACATTATTATTTCATTTTCCTCGTTTAACCTCCTGAGTCTCGCTGCTGCCGATGCTCCACCTGCTACTCCACCTACAATAAGTATTTTCATAGATTCCCCCTTAATTTATTTTATATTTCTTTTTTATATACCGTCTCCTTTTATTTTCCCTATCTTTTTTATTAATTTATTAAAAAATTAATCTTCCTTGACATTATTTAATATCATATTGGCAAGTTAGTTATGACAACCATTAAAACAAAATATTAAGGATCATATCCTGACTCATTAACACTTCTTTACATTTGTTAAAAAATATAGTAATACCTTTAGCAGGTATTAAAAAAATTTAATGCATCATTAACGTTTTTTAGCTTTTTAGGAGGAAATGATATGAGAAAAGCATTATTAGGATTAACTTTGTTGACAACTGGTCTGGTTGCCAGTGCCGAGCACTACTCTCAGGATGTAAATAAGAACGATAACTTATTTTTCAACTTTAAGGTTATGCATGGGGCAGATCAAAAAAACCCATTCGGACAAAAAAGTGATACTTATTTAGAGTTAGAATTTGGCGGAAGAAAGGGAATCATGGACCTCTATGGTTATGTGGATTTAAAAAATTTAACCGGTTCTACAAATAATGATTCTTATGGAGGGGACAACTTCTTTGCAGAGATCAAACCTCGATTCTCAATCGACGGAATGACTGGAAAAGACCTGTCCATCGGACCATTCAATGAATGGTATATCTCTACCTGGATCAAAGCAGGAGATAACGGTGAGTTTGGTGGATTATGGCATAACGCTATTGGTCTGGGTACCGATGTGGAAGTTCCCTGGTTTGGAACTACCGGATTAAGCTTATTATCTACATATAAAAGAGAAGATCTTGGTTCTAATGGAGAAGGTCACTGGGATGGGTATTCATTACAGTGGAACTGGTTTAAGCCACTACACTTCTTTGAAAATGGATCATTCGTATCTTATCAGGGTTATGTAACATATGATTTCGGTGCTGATAAAGTCGCTAAAGATCCTGGCAGAACTAAAGATTCATTGCAGTGGTACAATGGATTTTACTGGCACAACAATGACTGGGCAATCGGTTATGGTTTAAAAGTCTTCAACAACATGGCTAACTTTAAAGATGGTTCAAACGCAACTGGCGTAACACAGGATACTAGCGGGGTTGGGCACTACTTCGATATCGGATATAAATTCTAAAGGTTATAATTGATCTGTATAGATATAGCAGAAAGGGTGATTCTTCGAATCACCCTTTCTTTAAATTTTATCTGAATATCATATCCATTACTTTTACTTGGATCAGATAGACCATATGTTTAACCTTATATACCATACCCTGTCTGTCTCCTCCAACTTTAACGAGTTTTTCTTCAATAGGTTCAGTAGGTTCAGGCTCTCTCAACAGCTTAAAGTTATCTACACTTACTTTATAGACATTTCCCTGTTCTGTAGTCAGTACCAAATTTTTTTCATCCTTTGTAAAGGCCACTGCCTCATATTGATTTATCCTAAAATCCCATTTTAACGGGTGGTACGATACTTCCCCGTCAAAAAAATTAGTATTTTTTTTATCTCTTTTAAACATATAGATCCCTTTATAGGTATTAAAAACCATGGTCATCTCATCCCTTGATATATCAGCACCTGTAGCTGCATCCATATAGCTCGCTAATCTAGATCCTTTTAAAAACTTAAATTCACCTATATAGTCTGCGATATTTACCCTTCTTGTATCGACGTTTTTATCCGTCAGACGGTACATCACAGTTTTTCCATACTCTTTATTTAAGATATACACACTTTTATCTGCATAAAATACAGCTTCGTTGTCCAGCTCTTCCCCACCTGGAAATCTAAACGTTATCTTATCTATATCGTTTTTTTCTACTTTTTTCTGGCCCAGTTTAGGCTCTTTAAACCTGTATAAAACAAAGTTTTTTCGGACAAGATTAGCCCCGGTATCTGCCACTATTAAATTCCCTCTTTTATCCTTGGCGATATCGCCCCAGTCCAGGTTGGTTACCCCGTCTAAAACTACCTCTTGATGATCCCTTGTTCCGTCACTATCAAATCTAAACCCATGGATAGTGGTTCTGGGAGTTTCACCATAGTCTACCGAATCTCCGTGGGTCCAATAATAATCTTTTTTATCTCCTGATAAGATTATCCCCGAGGACTCCTCTACCTCCATCTCTAATATATTTGCTGCAATTTCAGGTCCATTTGCCCTGTTGTATAAGACCTCTCTTCTTACTTGTATATATTGATAAATTGCAAGCAATAGCACCATCCCAACAAACGTTAAAATGATCTTTCTAAATATATGTCTATTCTTTTTCCTTAACATATGAGCCCCCTTTCGGCAATAATTTTATTCATTATAACTTAAATGACAGACTTGTGCAAAAGTTCTTTCATAAAAAAACGTATAACAAAAAAGCGACAAGGCCGAAACCTTATCGCTTAATTTCAATCAATTATAAAACTTCAATGTTTGAAGCTTGAGGACCTTTTGCACCTTCAGTTACGTCGAAAGTTACTTCTTCCCCTTCTTTTAAAGTTTTGAATCCTTCTTTGTTGATTTGAGAGAAATGTGCGAAATAATCGTTTCCATCCTCACCTTGAATAAATCCAAATCCTTTTTCTTCGTTGAACCATTTAACTGTACCTTTTAACATGTGTTGTACCTCCGTGTATTTTTTTCAGATAGAATCCTAGAATCCCATTAAATACAAACACACTTTGGTGGTATTAATGAAAGTTCTGCTTTGAGACATCTGTTTCTTCAATCAAGTATATTCTATTTATAACCTTTTGTCAACATTATCTATGCCAATATTTCTCTATGTTTTTAAAAAAAATTTTAAAAATCATCTTATTTTTTTCGTGTAAATCAGATGCTCAATTCCGTTATAATTTTTCTTCTCACTGAATAAAAAACCAAAGTTAAGAAACATCTTTTTAGAGATATCATTTTCTTCCAAAATATAAGCCACAATCAATTTTATATCTTTTTTTTCCATTTTCAGCTCCTCAATGGATCTTTCTACAAATATTTTTCCCAGCCCTTTACCTCTGTTCTCTTTATCCAGATATATACTAATTATAGATATCTCTCCATCTATCTCATACCTTATCTGACCTACGACTTTCCCCTTTAGGTCTTTTATAACATAGATAAGATAATATGGGGACTCCAGCCAAAATTCATACCATTTCTTATGCTTTTCCAACTCTGCTTTTTCCGAATTAGGAGAATATTTTTTTACAAATTCCCTGTGAAGTAAATTATATATTCCGACAATATCGTCTTTTTTTGCTTTACTGATTATATAATTTCCTTCCAAATCTCTACTCCTCCAAATTTAGCTTTTCTTATTCTCACTATAGATGATTATACCACATTTTTTTTAGGAATATAATTTTAAAATATTTCATAAAACAATTAGAAAATGTTAAACTAGTCATAAATCATAACTATTAAATCTAAATGCGAGGTAAATTTATGAAAATTGGAGAATTTTCGAAAAAATATGATTTGAGTCCCGATACCATAAGGTACTACATTCAGCTTGGACTCATCTTCCCTAAAAAAATTGGTAAGCAAAATATCTTTTCCCTAGAAAATGAATTAGAGCTGAAGAATATACTGGAATTAAAGAAAAACTATTTTTCATTACAGGATATAAAAAAAATCATTTATTTTGAAAAACTGATAAAAAATCCAGAAAAAAAAGACCTCCTTAGATACAAAGATATCCTACATCAGAAAGTTTTAGAGATTTCTAAAGAGATCGAGCAGTTAGAAGAGGCAAAAATAAGTTTAAATAAAAAGCTAAATTCAAAGCCTTCCAATTATATATATAAAACAAGAGGAGTCCCCATAGAAGGAATAGACTTATTGCAATGTCCAAGGTGCTGCGGTAAATTTAATCTTTCCGCAACCCTCATTGAAAACTCTGAAATTTTAGAGGGACTTTTTTCCTGTAATTGCGGTAAACAACTCCGAATCAACCAGGGGATTATTTTCGACGATGATTTTATAGACTGGAATGACGAGTGGATGAAATATAAGTTTGATAAAGATTTTTATTTAGAAGTAACTCCAAACTCTCACATTCAAGCAGTCTTTCAAACAAAACAAGCAATTGATAATCTTCTTTCATCTAAAATGTTGATGAAAAAACGTATCTTGACCTTACGGTGCGGAGGATTAGACCACTTTTCCTCCCTTTTACATCATATTGACGATAACCTTGTACATTTTTTTATGGATGTGCCCTTTGGTTTCCCTTATTTTCAACATTTAAAAGATGAGTTTGATAAACTAAACTTAGATAAGAAGATTATTTTCTTTGTAGGGGACTACAAAGAACTGCCTCTAAAAAATAATAGTTTCAACCTCTTATTTGATCTATTAACTACCACTAACTATAATAATTATGACTATTCCTTAGTCAGTAAATTTTTAACACCTCAAAATGAGCACGTTGGACTCTATTTAACTTCTGAAGTATTAGCTAAAAAACATTCAAGGTTTGATCTTTCAAAACTTAAAGATCAGTTTATTCAGCAGGGCTATAAGATAAATTTTGAATTTTTAGGAGATGTGGATTTAAACGGTGGGATTTTAAATTCTGCAATCATAGCAGTAAATAGAGTTAGAAATTTAGTTCTTTGTGGAAAAAAGTGAAGTTAACTTCACTTTTTTCTTTTTTTTCACTTTTTTTTATTGATTGAAGCTATTGCAATGAAGTTTACTCCAGAAAGTATACTATATTTATAAAAGCATCTTAGGAGGAAATTATGAAAAACAAAAACAGTGAAATTTTTAATTGGTATCTCTATTTCTTTTGCCAGTTAGTATCTAATTTAGGAAATATTATGCAAATGAGTGTTATTCCCCTTTTAATATGGGATAAGACTCAATCTGGTGCTGCCATGGGTGTTATCACAGGAAGTTTATCTTTACTTTATATCTTTACATCATTTTTTTCGGGACTTTTAGCCGATAAATATCATAGAAAAAATATTTTAATAGCCACCGATCTATTAAATGGAGTTATTATTATACTTTATTTAATTCTTGTTCCTGTCTTTTCTTTAAAAAGTTTAATCATCCTTATGGGTTTAGGAACTATTATTACATCATTTTTTAACTCAGCAAATTCTGCTATGTTTTCTCAAATAGCCCCTAAAAATTCAATTGAAAAAGCTAACTCCTTATTCACAACTGGTAGAAACTGCATCGCCATAATTGCCCCTGTCTTAGGTATCTATATCTATACAAAATATAGTTTTAATACTCTGATATTTATAAACATGTTATCCTTTCTCATTTCTGGTTTTTTAGAGATATTTTTGAAAGTAAGAACTTTCGAAAGTTCTGTTAAAGAAAAACAAAAGGGCTATAAAGAAGTTTTTGATTTTTTCAAGGTACACGATGTTATAAAAGATCTCACTATTTTAAGCATCTTATTGAACCTTATAGTTGCTCCCCTCCTTGGAATCACACTTATCTTTCTTATTAAAGAAGGTGTAAAGATGCCGGATACATATATAGGCTACCTCCAAAGTCTTATTCCTGTGGGATTGATTTTGGGAAGCACATTTGTCTATAAATTTGGAGAAAAACTCAACCTACGAAAAAAATATTTAGATTTAATATTCTTTCAATCAACTTTCATTTTAATATATTATCTTTTTTTAGGACCTCTCTATCACTCCCATAGATTGATAGGGATTACATTCTTTGCCGGAATTATTATTTTCATATTTATAATTAATTCAGCTATACTCATCCCCAATATATCATTGCTTCATCTGGTCGTTGACAATAAAATCAAAGGCAGATATTTCACCCTTGTTTCCAGTTTGAAAATGGGATTAGTCCCCGTTATGGTTGCTATCATTGGATTTCTTCTAGATAAGGTGGATATAAAAATAATTGCAATTCTATTGATTTCAATCTCCTTTATAACACAATATTATTTTGTAAAATTAAAAAAATTAAAGTTAAGATATTATCAGTATCTCAAGATTTATAATGACTACAAATAAAAAAGCAACGCGTCTTTGCACCCAAACAAACGCAATTCAGGTTTTTATTTTTTTTTACTTCTTCATAAATCCTATAATTTTCAGATAATAAAAAAACTGGGAAAACACATATTTTCCCAGTTTTTTTATTTATTTAATTACTATCAATTCCTTAGTTGTATTGTTCAGGATCTCATATCCGTCTTTTTTTACCACTACATCATCTTCTATCCTTACTCCTCCAAACCCATCTATATAAACTCCAGGTTCAATAGTAATAACCATGTTTTCTTCCAAAATAAAGTCTTCAGATTTTCCAGATACATTTGGCAGCTCATGGATTTCCAGTCCTACCCCGTGACCCAATCCATGACCAAAGTTTTCACCATATCCCTTAGATGTTATATGATCTCTGGCGATCTTATCCAATTCCCTGGTACTCACTCCTACTCTTACTGCATCTATAGCTTTCAGCTGGGCTTCTAAAACTGTGTTGTAGATATCCAGATGTTTCTCACTGGGCTGGTCTCCAAAATAAACTGTTCTAGTCATGTCTGAAGCATACCCCTTATAAAAACACCCGAAATCAAATTTTACAAATCCATCTCTGTCTATTTTTTTCTCGCTGGCTACCCCATGAGGCATTGCAGATCTGTAGTTAGAGGCAATTATCGTATCAAATGACGGCCCCTCTGCTCCTAATTTTTTCATCTCATATTCCAATTCTGTTTTTATGTCGTTTTCCACTGCACCTTCTTTTATTAGAGGCAGTATCTTTGCAAAAGCTTTATCAGCTATGTCGGCAGCTTTTTTGATATTTTCGATCTCCGCCTCTGTCTTTACCATTCGAATTCTTGTAAAATTATCTCCCAAAGAGATAAATTCTACGTCTTTAAATTTTTCTACATACCCATTGTAGGCAGATAAAGTTACATTTCTATCCTCTATTCCCAGCTTTACTACATTTTGCTCCTTTAAAATTTCAGAGATCTTATTTTCTGCCGGTCTTTCAATTACAACTACTTCAAATCCATTGGGAATCACTTCATCATTAGCCTGGGCTACATATCTGAAATCAACAAAAAAATATTTTCCTTTTTTAGTTGCCAGAGCTATCCCGGTTGTTCCTGTAAATCCTGTAAAATATCTCAAATTTACCAGGTCTGTTATCAATATACCATCTAAATTTTTCTCCTCCATCAATTCTCTCAACTTCATCATTTCCCCCCTATTTATTTTGTTCTCGATTATAAGAATACGCTAAAACTAAATTTATTTCAAGGTTTTGTATCTTATAATTGCTGTATACAGGTTGTTGCAAAGGTATTTTTTACAAATAATTTTGAGGATTTTCCCCACCAAAGACAAATTCTTATTAATTCATTTTGAAATTAATAAGTTTAAAAATCGATATTAAAAAAAAGAAATCCCAATAAAAATTGGGATTTCTTTTTGAATTGACTTAATAATAATAAAACTATCTCTTCAATGAAGCAAATATGTTTTCTATCGCCAATGCACCTGGATCTTTTACACCATTTAAATTTTCTTCATTGACATATGAAGATCGTCCCGCTTTGGCTTTTAACATTTTCGACGTTGAATCAGCTCCGATCTTAGCCTCTTCTATAGCTTTATCTATTCCATATTTTTCCAACGTCAGTAATGCAGGCTCTAAAGCATCAATCATTGTGCAGTCTCCTATATTAGCTCCACCGAAAAATTTCATTTGTTCTAATCCTTTAAGGAGTGACTTATAGAGATCTTTTGTAGCCTCATATTCGACTCCTGAAGCAGTAAAGAATATAGATAATAATACACCGCTGGACCCTCCCATAACAACAGCTAATTTTTCTCCTATTACTTCAAACAATACTCCTAAATTATCAAATGGAAGATTATTTTTACTGGAATAATTTAAAATTTCACTTGCTCCACTTTTAAATGTAGATCCAGTGTCTCCATCTCCAACCAAACTATCTAATCTGTTGAGTTCCATCTCAGAATTAATTATAGTACGGCATATCGCTTCTAAAATGTCTTTTACATCTTCATTTTTAGTAGCTGTATATTCTATATTTGTTGTAAACTTTTGTAATGGTTCAGCTTTTATTACTCTTTTTGGCATAATCCCTGTCCACGATTCTACTTCCACTTCACTCTTCAATGCCACTAATATATCTTCTGTTAATTGTACTGAAGATATAGAAAATCCTTTCATATCAATAGAAGTCATATATGCATCGGGCCCTATAAAATAATCACACGAATTAAAGAAGTTTTGTTTAAAAATATCATTTGTAATTAAATTCATCTCTAATGGTGATATCCCACCTAAATTATTGATTAGTATTGCATATTTTTCATCTTTAGAATTATGTTTTTCTAATTTTTCCATGAGTTCTCTACTCAACTCTTGGGCTTGTATATACTTTAGCAGGCTTATTCCTGGTTCACCATGAATACCCAATCCTAATTCAGCTTCTCCCTGTTTGATTCTATCTGTATAATCTACTCCCGGAATTCTACAGTTAGTTATAGCTACACCTATTGTTGCTATTCTTTCATTACACTCTTCAGCCATTCTTTTAACTTCTTCCAATGAAGCTCCTTGTTCTGCATAATATCCTGCTACTTTATGAATAAAAAGAGTACCCGCTAATCCACGAGGTTGAGCTGCATTTTCTATTGCAATATCCTCTTTTACGATCACTACCTCTACCGGTATTCCCATTTTTTTAGCTCTTTCTGCAGCTAAACCAAAATTTAAACGGTCTCCAGTATAATTTTTTACTACAAGTAAACATCCCGCTTTTCCAGAGACAGATAATATTGCATTTAATATTGCATCTATACTAGGAGAAGCAAATATATCTCCACAAACAGCAGCGGTTAACATTCCTTTTCCTACAAAACCTGCATGTGCTGGTTCATGACCTGACCCTCCTCCAGAGATAATAGACACCTTATTTTTATCTATATCTTTTCTTGAGATCACTCTTATATTTTCTCCAAGATTTAATTTCGTTAAATTGTTATATTTGTTAGTCGCTAATAAACCATTAATTGCGTCATCTACAATAGTCTCTTTTTTGTTAAAAAATATTTTATTCATAAATAATATTACCCCTTTTTTAAAAAAGATAGAGTCTAACGACTCTACCTTTTTCTTTTTTTTTAATCTTCCCAGCTTTGTGATCTACTTACTGCTTTTTTCCAACCCTTATACATAACTTCTTTTTTCTCTTCCTCTAACTTAGGTTCATATAGTTTATCTAAACTCCATCTTTCCATTATCTCATCCTTGTCATTCCAGAATCCAACAGCAAGACCAGCTAAATAAGCGGCTCCTAAGGCTGTAGTTTCAGTTACTTCAGGTCTGAGTACCTCTGCTCCTAAGATATCCGATTGGAATTGCATCAAGAAGTTATTGGCAACTGCTCCACCGTCAACTTTTAAGCTGGCCAATTGAATTCCTGAATCTTCCTGCATTGCTTCAATAAGATCTTTACTTTGATATGCTATCGCTTCTAAAGTCGCTCTTATTATAT
>CAZUGM010000017.1:15898-17960 GCA_964619915.1 uncultured Fusobacteriaceae bacterium
GATTTCTTGGGTATTATATGGTTTCTATTAGCACCACGAGTAAGACCTACAATACATCCTCTTGCATACATATCCCAATATGGAGATCCTAATCCTACAAATGCAGGTACTACATAGACACCATTACTATCTTTTACTTTATTGGCAAAATACTCAGTATCTGCCGCATCTTTAATAAGTCCCATCTCATCACGGAGCCATTGTACCGATGCTCCACCTACAAATACACTTCCTTCTAAAGCATATTCTACCTTTCCATCTATTCCAATGGCGATGGTAGTCAGCAATCCGTTTTTAGATTCCACCATCTCTTTTCCTGTATTCATCAATAGGAAACATCCTGTACCATAGGTATTTTTTGCTTCCCCGGCTTTAAAACAAGCCTGTCCAAAAAGAGCTGCCTGCTGATCTCCTGCTATCCCGGCAATAGGGATTCTAAATCCACCTTTACCACCTAGGTTAGTCTCTCCATAGATCTCACTTGAATTCTTTACTTCTGGTAACATAGATTTTGGTACATCTAATATTTCCAACAATTTTTCATCCCACTTCAACTCTTTTATATTAAATAACATAGTTCTAGATGCATTTGTATAGTCGGTCACATGAGCTTTTCCATTGGTTAATTTCCAAACTAACCAACTGTCCACAGTTCCAAAAAGTAACTCTCCGTTTTCTGCTTTTTCACGGGCTCCTTCTACATTGTCTAAGATCCACTTTACTTTAGTTCCACTAAAGTATGCATCTACCACTAATCCTGTATTTTTTCTTATATAATCCTCATGTCCATTTTCTTTTATCTCATCACAGATAGAAGCTGTTCTCCTGCACTGCCACACTATAGCATTATACACTGGCTTTCCTGTACTTTTTTCCCATACTACAGTTGTTTCCCTTTGGTTGGTGATTCCGATACTTGCTACTTCTTCAGGCTTAATTCCTGTTTTACCCAAAACTTCTGTCAACATTGAACTTTGAGTAGCCCATATTTCCATTGGATCGTGCTCTACCCATCCTGCTTTAGGATATATTTGAGTAAATTCCCTTTGAGAAGATCCCACAGTATTACCATTTTTATCAAAAATAATAGCTCTTGAGCTTGTAGTTCCTTGGTCTAACGCTATAACATATTTTTTTGCCATCTTTTAAGCCTCCTATTTTTTAGTTATTAAATACTCCGATCTCTTCCTCGTCATTCTCTAATTCATAAGCTGATTTAGGCAGATTTTTCGAGATTACTTTATCGTATACTAATCCCCCAACCTGTGCTCCCACTATCGGTCCTAATATTGGTACCCAGAAATATGGATTTGCTAATCCACCTGTAAAGGCTACCTTTCCCCATCCTGCTAAAAATGCAAATAACTTTGGTCCGAAATCTCTTGCCGGATTCATAGCAAATCCTGTAAGTGGTCCCATAGATGCCCCGATTACTGCAATTACTATACCAACTAAAATAGCTGACGTATGACCTTTAGGAGCACCATTTTGGTCATCTCCCACTGCAAATATTGTCATCATAAGTACTGCTGTTATTACAACTTCCACTACGAATGCCTGAAAATTATCTATCTGTGGATTTGGGTATGTAGAAAAAATTCCTGCTGTAGATAAACTTTCTACACTTCCTCTGATTATTCCATGAGTTTTGTCGTAAGCTGTAAATAGATGTCTATAAAGAAAGTAAACCAATCCTGCTGATGAAAAAGCTCCTAAAATCTGAGATACAATATATGGTAAAACCTTGGATTTTTCAAACCCTCTACGAGTCATCAATGCCAAAGTTACCGCCGGATTTAAATGTGCTCCTGAAACTCCAGCCGTTACATATATTGCCATAGTTACACCTAATCCCCAAACGATACTAATCTCCCATTGTCCCATGTCCACACCTGCTACTACTAATGCTGCCACACAACCTACACCAAAAAATATTAGAATTCCTGTTCCCAGAAATTCAGCTAAACATTCACCTATAATTCCCTTACTTTTCATCCACAAACCCCCTTTGTTTATAATAGTACAATAGTCAAAACTTCGTCCAAAACTACAAATCCAATAA
>CAZUGM010000017.1:17970-19079 GCA_964619915.1 uncultured Fusobacteriaceae bacterium
TTATTTCCCAGCCTTAAAATCATTAACTCAAGGCCGGGGAAAATTTACTCAAAGTTTCTCGCACTATGAAAAAGTGCCGGATGAAATGGCTGCAAAAGTAATTGAAGCAGCAAATAAAAGAGAAGATTAAAAAAATTACCCCCTTAAACAGGGTATTAATTAATCTTCTCTCGGTCTCTAAGATTTATATTTCTTTCTACTAAGAGAATACACTTATTTTTATTTTTTGTCAAGTTTATGTTTGGTTTTTATACTTAAGGTTTGCTTATTAAACATTTCACAAACTCCATATATCTGATTTAGTTGTAGATATACCGATAGCTCCGGCTTTTAAAGCTAGGATGACATCCTCTTTATCCATTATTATTCCACTGGCTATAAGAGGACATTTATAGTTATATAAAAATCTTTTTATTATTTTTGGCATAGCTCCTGGTAATATTTCTACGATATCCGGTTTAGTTGCTCTGGCATATTTTAAACTGTTTTTATACGAGATAGAGTCAAGGATAAAAAATCTTTGTATTGTCAGTAACTTTAATTTTTTAGCTTCCTTTATCAGGGCTGATTTGGTACTTATAATTCCATCTAACTTTGTTTTTTGATTCAAATAGTCAAGAGCGTCTATTGTAGGAGACATCCCATCGATTAAATCTATATGTACAAAAACTATCTTACCTGTTTCTTTTATTTTTTCTATCATTTTTTCTATAGTCAATATAGTTGATTTTAAAATAAATATTACCTCTATGTCACTATTCAAAGCTTCCCTCAATGTTTTTTCATCCTTTACCGCTGCTATTATTGGATTCAACTCCAGTTTTTCTATTAATCCCATCTTTTCCTCCTACATATTTTCCATTAAATTTATAATCCATTATTCGAAATAACTTAGCTGACACTAAAAATAAATTTTTTTACTTTCCATTTTTCTTTACCCTTGGATCTATAGATATTTCAAACTAACAAATTATGAATAAAATCTAACTGTTCTTTATTATATCACATAAAATATTATTACTTTTGTCTTTTTATTTTCCTTATAATTGATCCCTTATTTTTGATAGTATACATAAAAAAGAGCCATCAACATTAGTCAATGACTCTTC
>CAZUGM010000018.1:0-5121 GCA_964619915.1 uncultured Fusobacteriaceae bacterium
ATAAAATCCTTTTACTTTCACAAAATCAAAGTTCTCCATTTAATAAATCGTTATTCTCTGAAAAAGATAAAATAAAAGTAATCAAAAGTATTTGATATTATGATATAATTGTCTCGAGGTGAACCTTATGAAACAAAATTTAATTTTAATAGGATTTATGGGAAGTGGAAAATCTACAGTGGGCAGAGAGCTGGCTAAAACTTTAGAGATGAACTTTGTAGATACAGACCATTATATAGAAAATAAAGAAAATATGAAGATCAAAGAGATATTTGCTCTGAAAGGGGAAAAATATTTTAGAGAAATTGAAGCAAAATATGTTAAAGAAATTTCAAAAATGAATAATACTGTTATCTCTACAGGGGGCGGTGTAGTAGCATCTGATACAAATATAATGCTTCTTAAAAAAAGCGGTTTTGTAATCTATTTAGACTGTACTGTTGAGTGTATCTATCAGAGAGTTTCCAGGAGAAATACCAGGCCTCTCCTAAATGATGTAGAAGATCTGCACTCTCGTATTATTGAACTTTTAGACGAAAGAATAGATAATTATAAAAAATATATGGACGATGAAGTGTATATTGATTCTAAAACTAACATCTGGGATACTGTGGATAAGATAAAAAAATTGTATATTAAATTTGACTAAAAAAGGCAGCATGACCTTGCATCCGATTAGCCGCAGTGAAAGTTTTTATAACCTTTAATTTATTGTTAATTTTTATAATTTTTTGAAAAATAAATATAGTAGGGGGCATAATTTATGAATAGAAAATTTTTAATGGATCTTTTGGATACCTCTTCGCCATCTGGAATGGAAAAAGAAGTGCAACTTCTCTGGCTGGACTATGTGAAAGAGTTTTCAGACAAAACAGAGAGTGACAATGTAGGCAACGCATATGCAGTTATAAACCCGGAAGCAGATTTTAAAATCATGATTGCAGCTCACGGGGATGAGATTGGTTTTATGGTAAAAAGAATCGATTCCAACGGGTTTATCTTTTTGGAAAAGCTGGGTGGAATCAGTCCAAAAGTCGCTGTAGGAATGAAAATAAAAATTCTGGGTAAAGAGGAAATCGTCGGAGTAGTCGGAGCCAATGCTGAACACCATGGGGGAGTAAAAGAAAATCTTACTATGGATGATATATATGTGGACTGTGGCTTTAAAGACAAGGCATCTGCAACAAAATTTTTAAACATCGGAGATATGGCAGTCTACAAAAGAGAAACTGAACTTTTAAAGGAAAACAGGATAGCAGGTAAAGCCTTGGATAACAAAACAGGAAGTTTTATCATAGCTGAGGTTATGAGAAAACTGGCCAAAGAAGAACTGAATATAGGAGTTTATGCTGTTAATACCAGTACTGAGGAAACCAATCAGGGAGGAGCTTATTTTGCCGGTTCAAAAATTAGCCCGGATATGGCTGTCATATGCGACGTTACTTTTGCTACTGACTATCCCGGGGTAGATACCAATGCCAATGGAGAGTTTTCATTGGAAGGGGGACCTGTTTTGGCCAAGGGGGCACCTATAAACCTTAAGATCAACACAGAATTGGAAAAATCAGCCGAAGAGTTAGATATAAATTTACAGTATGAACTGACTCCTAGAAGGACTGGTACAGATGCTGACACTATAAAATATACCGGTAAAGGGGTTCCTGTAGCTTTAGTTTCCCTGCCTATCAGGTATATGCACTCCCCGGTAGAAACAGCTAGTTTTTATGATATTGAAGATGAAATAAACTTACTTACTCATTTTATTTTGAATCTGGATCCTAAAATTAATTTGAATCCAATTGAGGGATAAGAAAAAAAAGACTATAGAATTAAAAAAATAATTGATTTTTTTTAAATTCTATAGTATACTTATTAAAGTAAATTAAACAGAGGAAGAAATATTTCTGTTTTAAAAAAAAATTATTATAGGCGATAAATCAAAACATCCGTTTTTTTTTTCGCCTTTTTTTTATGTGTTAAATCTATTATTTTAGGAGGAGTTATATGAAACAAACTAAGTATATTTTTGTTACCGGTGGTGTAGTATCATCTTTAGGAAAGGGAATCGTAGCGGCGTCTTTAGGTAGACTTTTAGAGGAAAGAGGTCATTCTGTTACTATTCAAAAATTTGATCCGTATATCAATATAGATCCAGGTACAATGAACCCATATGAGCATGGAGAGGTATTCGTAACTGACGATGGAGCAGAAACAGACTTAGACTTAGGTCACTATGAAAGATTTATCGACCAAAACTTAACTAAGTACAGCAGTGTAACTACTGGTAGAATCTACCAAAATGTTATCAACAAAGAAAGAAAGGGAGAATACTTAGGTAAAACTGTACAAGTTATCCCCCATATCACAAATGAAATCAAATCAAGAATTGAAATTGTAGGTAAAGAAGTAAACTCTGATTTTGTAATCACTGAAATTGGTGGAACTGTAGGAGATATCGAATCTACTCCATTTTTAGAAGCTATCAGACAATTCAGATATGATGTAGGAAGAGAAAATGTATTATATGTTCATTGTGCATTGGTTCCTTATTTAAACGCAGCTGGAGAATTAAAATCAAAGCCTGCACAACATTCAGTAAAACAACTTATGACTCTAGGAATCAGACCAAATGTATTAGTATGTAGAACTGAGCATACCCTTCCTGAATCATTAAAAGAAAAATTATCACTATTCTGTGACCTAGATACCGATGCTGTAATCGAGTGTAAAGATGCTTCTACTATCTATGAAGTACCTATGAACTTAGAAGAAAATGGTTTAGCTGACGTAGTTTGTAAGCAATTAGGAGTATCTAACGAAAAACCTGCTCTTACAGAGTGGAGAGCTATGGTAGAGAAGATCAAAAATCCTTCTAAAAAGGTTAAAATAGCTGTAGTTGGAAAATATGTAGAATTAAAAGATGCATATATCTCTATAGATGAATCAATAAAACATGCAGGATATCATCAAGATATTAAAGCTGAAGTAACTTACCTTCAAGCTGAAAATTTAGACTTAAAAGACCTTAAGGGATTTGACGGAGTATTAGTTCCTGGTGGATTTGGAGTTCGTGGAGTTCAAGGTAAGATCGACGTTATTAAATATGCCAGAGAAAATAAGATACCTTTCTTAGGAATATGTCTTGGGATGCAGTCAGCAGTTATTGAATACGCTAGATCTATCATGGGATGGGAAAATGCCCACTCAGCAGAATTTGAACCAGAGACTACTCATCCGGTAATCGATATCATGCCTGATCAAAAAGGTGTAGAGATGGGTGGAACTATGAGACTAGGATTATACCCTTGTAAATTAAAAGAAGGAACTTTAGCTCGTGAATTATACGGGGAAGAGTTAATCTATGAAAGACATAGACATAGATTTGAGTTTAACAATGAATTCAAAGAAGAGATGGAAAAAGCTGGACTTATCATCTCAGGAGCTTCTCCAGATGGAAGATTAGCTGAAATTGTAGAAGTTAAGGATCACCCTTACTTTATTGCAGGACAATTCCATCCAGAATTTAAAACAAGACCTAACAGACCACATCCATTATTTAGTGGTTTAATCACTGCAGCATTTAACAGAACTGAAAAATAAAAATCATTTGGCTGGGATCTCTCAGCCAAATTTTTGTCTAAGAGGAGGAATCAACTATGAAAAACAGAATCATGGCCTTGGGGTTATATATAAATGAAAGACTGGGGAAAAATATAAATTTTAAGCAGATAAAGGGTGATCCTATCTACAGGGGTGTTTTATTTACCTGTATGAAGGAAGACTATTTAGTAAGTGATAAAAAATCAGAGGTAATCAATACCATAGTTGCTATGAGCAGAAAAAAAGCAGAGGACTATCCTCAAAAAATGGTAAAGAGGTATACCCATACAAAATTCAGAAAAATCAGAGAGAGAAAACCTGTGGAATTTAAAGTTAAAGGAAAGAGTTATTTTATAATCCATCTATAAAAATTTAGGAGGACTAAGTGTCCCCCTTTTTTTATTTCCAGTATTTATAGAGCTCCTTAACCCCCTTTGTAAAATAAGGTAATGCCAGCTTTATCTCCTCCTCAGACCAGTCCCACCATTTCATCTCTAGCAGCATGGCAATCTCCTCATCTGAAAACCTTTTCCTTATAATCCTAGCCGGGTTTCCTCCTACTACAGTATATGGAGGAATATCTTTCGTCACTACACTTCTTGCTGCAACTACAGAACCATGGCCTATCTTAACTCCCGGCATGATCATTGCCTCCATTCCCAGCCAGACATCATTTCCAACCACAGTATCTCCACGGCTTTCATAAGCATCTTCTATAATAGAAGGAAATGGGTAAACCGACACAAAGTTTAAGTTATGTGTTGAATTGCCTCCCATCATAAACACCACTCCACTGGCTATGGAGTTATATTTACCTATCTTTAATTTATCAGGGGTCCACCTAATAGCTGCCAACTCTTTATCCCTAGGGGTTCCATAAAGATACCTTACGTTATGATCCTCAAAATCCCCCTCCTGATAGTAGTTGGAATAATAACTTCCTACCCCTGCCTCTATATTTTCATTTGTTATCTCATCCTTTATAAGTTTTGTATAAAACCAATGATCTTTTTTCACGATCTCCTCCTTTAATATTTTATATTTATATGATAAGCTTTAACCTAAGGGTAAGGTTCAAGGAGGTAATATGAAAAATTTTTTTACTATAGGCGAATTAGCCAAAATATTGAATATTACAACTAAAACACTGAGACATTACGAGGAACTGGGTCTATTGATTCCAGCTTTTAAAAATCCCATTACAGGATACAGATATTATTTAAAAGATCACATAAAGGAAGCATACATTATTTTTTCCCTGAAAAAAATGGGAGTTTCTTTAAAAAAAATTAAAGAAATTAAAGAGGGAGGAAAACTTCTAGATGAATTAACTGTTATTTCTGAAAAAATTGAAGAGGAAATAATAAAATTAAAGGAACTGAAGATCAGCGTGGATAACCACATAATAAAACTCAAATCCGTTCCAGAGATCGACGAAACTTTCGAGATAAAGATAATTAAATTATCCGAAACAAAATTTGAAAAAATTGAATTTGAATCAATAAACACAGTGGAAAAGCC
>CAZUGM010000018.1:5173-18204 GCA_964619915.1 uncultured Fusobacteriaceae bacterium
TTATACCAGATGGGTATGCTCCTCCGAAAAGAAACTGATACGGTAGAGGGAAAAATCTATGCACTATTAGATGTAGATGAATTGCTGGAAGGAAGGTACAGCTGCAATGGTCTCATCCATGAACTTTCTGAGGGTAAATCCGCAAAAAACGAATATTTGATGTCCGGTGGATTCTATATATCTCTCATATACAGGGGCAATCCTCAAATACATAATGAAACTGCCATGATAAAAATAAAAGAGTATTTGGAAGGAAATAATTTGAAATCAGCTGGCAAAGCTTATGGAAGAGCCATCTTAGGGGCTCATACATCAAGTTCGGTCAATGACTATTTAAGTGAAATACTATTTAAGATAGAGGAGGAAATATGAAAAAAACAAACGCTATGAGAATCCTAGATAAAAACAAAATTTCATATGTGATAAATGAGTATGAATATGACGAGGCCGATCTAAGTGCCGTTGCTATGGCTAAAAAGACCAATGTTGAGATCGACAGGATCTTTAAAACTTTAGTACTTTTTGGGGATAAAACCGGATATTTAGTAGCCTGTATCTCAGGAGAAGATGAATTAGATTTGAAAAAATTAGCTAAGATCAGTAAAAATAAAAAGGTTGAGATGATTCATATGAAAGATCTCCTGAAGATAACAGGATATATGAGAGGGGGATGCTCTCCTCTGGGAATGAAAAAATCTTTTCCTACTTATATGGGGAATTCCTGTCTGAATTTTGAAACTATTGTTATCAGCGGTGGAAAAAGAGGGATGCAGATCGAGATCGATCCAAATAAACTGATCAAAATTTTAAATATTCATGTAGATGATATATCTATAAATATTTGAGATTAAAAAATCATCCCAGAAATAAATAGAGCCTAACTAGGTAAAGCTCTATTTATTTCATCATATTTCATAAATCTCTCACACTGTTTTTTCCTGTCATAACCCAGCATTATGCCCAATATAAAATCTTCCTCTGCTGTATAATCTACCAGATAATCTTTCCCAATTTTTTTTATGACTTCCACACACTCCCTGGCACCAAAAAAAATATTAAGTTTGCCGTTCTTTGTTTCATAGATCTTATAATTGATATTCCTATTACCTAATTTCATCTCAATCATCTCAAGATTTTCTTTAGATGTTGTATGCAAAACTAAATTTCTCAGTCCCTTTTCATATTCATATATATGGTGTACAAATACCTTCATCTTTCCCTCCTAATTGTCTAAATATTCGCATACTTCGCAGATACTTTCTTTTAATTTATTTATACTGCTCGAATGAACTCTTATTAATTTTATATCGTTTTTTTTACAGACCTTGTTACATGAGATCGAAAGTTTATGACTTATTGTATTGGTAAACATTATACAGGCTTCACAATTTTTTATCTTCTTCTCAAAATTCGGGCAATTTTTATTATATACTTTACACTTAAGGTTATTTTTCTTCATCAATCCCTTATACTCAAATTCTATTCCTTTTACTCCTCCAATTATTGCTATCATCTGTTCCTCCTTTTGTTCATTCTTCAATTATTTTGAATGTCAAACTATATACAAGTCATTATATATGAAAAACAAAACATTTGCAACTTTATTTATAAAAGATAAAAAAAATCAACTAAAAAAAGGAGTTTTCTAATAGAAAACTCCTCAATAATATTAATTTTACATAAATGAACTATAAAAAACGAATAAAAAATGTGCAGCAGATCCAGCTACCAATCCAGCTATAGTATGACTGAATATGGCCTTACCAGTAAGATCCCTAAATTTTAAACTGTCCATCATAGCTACATGGGTACTCAAATACCCACTCCAGCACATTCCCATCGCTGTAAATACAGCTATTTCATTCCCGCCAATCAATTTATCTCTCAAAAGCTGAGGTACCAGACTTATAGCTGCCCCCACTGCTCCCAGAGATGTAATAGGAAAAGCCAGTGCTTCTGAATTCTGGAATCCAAATATTGGTGTAAATATAAATGATAGTTTATCCCCTATAAAAGGCAGTAATTTTATTCCTTCATAGGCTGCCCCTGTATACCCGTCTGGACTGGGACCATTTGTCAGCATCATTACTATAGTACAGATAATAAGAACTCCCGGAATTATCTCCAGTCCCATCTTAACCCCTGTTTTACCGCCTTCCAAAGCAGCTTCTAAAAGTCTTCCGGTTACGCTCCCTTCCCTTACTTCACGGTAATTCAGGATGTCTGCATTGGAATCAAATTTATTATTTCCATCAATATATTCCTCTGTACCATATAGTTTTTTTGTAAACATCAGCATAAGGTTTACACTGACTATACTTCCCAGAAAAGCTCCGATATTACCCAGGATCACAGGGACTATAAAACTTTCCCCTGCCACAGCACTCTGTGCCACCATGAAAGCTGAAACTACTAATCCCATCCCAAAAGATGTACCTAAATTAGTAAGAGCCGGTAACTGAAATTTCTTAAAATATTTTCTAAACCCCTTATCTTCGGCTAAAGTTATAACTGCCGGATTATCAGATAGGTATGTAGTGATAACCCCCAAAACTGCTGCCCCTGGCAGATTATAAATTGGTTTCATTAAGGGGGATAAAACCCGATTAACTATAGATATCACTCCAAACTCCGACAACACACCGGCTAACGCTCCCGCTAGGACAGCTATTCCCATTATAAAAAACACCGTATTTAAGAGTAAATCATGAGCGGTTTTCATTATTGTGTTGATCATGTTTATCCCACCCATTACACCGGCTGTGTAAAACATACCTCCGATAATAAATAAAATTGCAAGTATCCCTTCCAAACTAATGGATTTTTTGTATTTTTTGTTCATTTGTTCCTCCCTTTTTTTTGACAAAAAAAAATCTTCCTCCAAATAAGATACACTATTGTGAACTTATTAGCAAGAAGATTTTTCTATTTAATTACAGCTTTGAATATTCTACAGCTAATTTTGCAGCTAATTTTGCGTTGTTATAAACTAATTCAATATTTGATTCCAATGAGTCTCCGCCAGTTAATTCCTTTACTTTAGCTAATAAAAACGGTGTGCTTTCCTTACCTTTTATTCCTAATTTTTCGGCTTCTTCTACAGCTTTATTGATAGCATCAGTAATTACATCAAAATCCATCTCATATTTTTCAGGAATTGGATTAGCTATTACAAAACCTCCATTGAGGTGCAGATCCCATTTAGCTTTTAGAGCAAGTGCTAATTCACTGGGATTTTGAATATTATAATCTACCTTAAATCCGCTTTTTCTAGTGTAAAAGGCAGGTAATTCATCTGTCTGGTATCCTACTACAGGAACTCCCTTTGTCTCCAGATATTCCAAAGTTAAATTAATATCTAATATAGATTTTGCTCCTGCACAAACTACAGCTACATCTGTTCTTCCTAACTCTTCTAAATCGGCAGATATATCAAAACTTGTCTCTGCTCCCCTGTGCACTCCTCCAATACCACCGGTTGCAAATACTTTGATCCCTGCTATATTAGCTATTATCATTGTTGAAGCTACAGTTGTTGCACCATCCAGTTGCTTTGCAATAATAAACGGAATATCTCTTCTGCTGGTCTTGATAACTTTTTCTCCAGCTTTCCCAAGATAGTCTATCTCTTCCTTTGTTAATCCTACTTTTAATCTACCATTTAAGATTGCAATAGTTGCCGGTACTGCTCCACCCTCTCTTATTATATCTTCAACTTTAAGTGCAGTCTCTACATTCATAGGATAAGGCATTCCATGGGAAATAATCGTAGATTCCAATGCTACTACAGGTTTACCATTATCTAATGCCTCCATAACTTCAGCGCTGATATCTACATACTTTTCATAAATTAACATAATATACTCCTTTTATTATAAAATTATTTTATTATTTTCAAAATTTAATTTTTCTATTGTTTTCTCCACCAAACTAGATGTTATATTTGGATTTATTGTCTCTTCTGAAGATATTGCCAAGATCGATGCTCCGATAGCAAACCTTATCTCTTCTTCTATATTTTTATCCTTAAATAATCCGTAAGTTAATCCCGCTACAAAAGCATCTCCTGCTCCTGTGGCACCTACCATCTCCATCGTAGGAGGAACTATTATTCCCTCTATCTTTGGAGTTTTATAGTATACACCATCTGCTCCCAGGGTAATAAAAACATTCTTTACACCCTTATCTACAAAATACTGACCTGCTTTTTTAAGATCCGATTCACTATTTATAGCTATCCCGGATAGGGCTTCAGCTTCCATCTTGTTAGGTTTTATAGTGTGAAAGTAACCAACCAGGTCCTTTATTTTTTTTGCTTTACTTGCAGATACCGTATCTAAAATAAATGGTACGTTATAGGTAGTTACCAGATATTCCAAAATTTCCGGAAGGTTGGCATCTACAATACAAAATTTCGAATTTTTAATGATATAGTCATTCTTTTTTATATAGTCTATATCCATATTTTTTAAGATATCCATATAGGATATAGCTACATTCATATCTCTTTTTTCATCCAATACACACAGGTAGGTAGAGGTCTTCTCCCCCTTGACCACCAAGGTATTTTCCATATGAAGATCTATCGATTTAGCATGAGCAAGAATTCTTTTTCCATTCTCATCATCTCCTACTACACTTAAAAACTTGGTTTTCACCCCCAGCCTTGTAAGATTTTCTGCAATATTTCTTCCTACACCACCTAAAGATGTTTTTACACTTCCTGGATTGGAATCACCTAAAATAAGTGAATCTTTGGGGTATCCCTGGATATCAATATTTGATCCTCCAACCACACAAATATAAGATTCCTCCTTAGACAAAACATATCCCTTTCCCATAATAACACCTTTTTTCATAAGGTTGCTTATATGAACTGCTACAGAAGACCTTGTAATTCCAAGAATATTTGCTATCTCCTCTTGGGAGATCATGGGGTTGCTTTCAATCAATTTTAAAACTTCCCTTTCCCTATTAGTCATGACCACTCCTTAATTAATGCTTATTTCTTAATATTAGTTTAATACAGTTTGTTTTTTTTGTCAACTTATATTTTATCTGATATATCCTGTGCCATCTTAGAGACTGCATCTTCCAGTGCCATCTCTGTCAGTTCTTTCTTAGATTTTAGTTTTCTTACATTAGTTCCCCTTGTCTGGCCATTTGGAAAATTTCCCGAAAAGGTAGACCATCTGTAACTGTCCTCTCCTATCCCATCAAAAGTTCCTGATCCTATAATTTCACCGGTGGAAATATCTTTCATGGTATACGTAAAACTCACTTTTACATCTGCTGACTTATAAAAATCATGCCTAAAATATGTCTTTTTAATATTTTTTACTACTGGACCATTTTTAGTGTTAACCACATATTGTTCCGACCAGGTTAAAGGTATTACAGATTTTTTTATAGATTCAGGAGTTGAGGTTATATAATTTAAATTTATTTTTACCCCTGTATTTATCATATCGTGAACTTTATTATTTTCCCATGCATCTACAAACTTTTTCTCATCCAGTGAAGCTATCCTTATAAGATCTCTCTTTTTACCTTTAGCAATATTTCCCTTCACCTGACTTTCCAGATTATTCCTGTATAGGGCAGGGGTATTTTTAGAAAATTCAATCATGGCTTTAACCAAAGCTTCTTCATAGGCTTTTTCACGACGACCTATAATATCTTTATATTTGGGCGATAACTCCACGCCTCTTTCATAGAGAAAATATCTTTCTCTTTTTTCTACCCTGTTCAACTTTCTTTTCCAGCACTATAGTATACTTCCCCCATTGTCCTCTTCAATTTATATAATTCCTCAATAGTTGGGATCTCCAAACTCATTCCTAATTTTTGATGAACAAGATCGTCTGCATAGTAGTAGTTCTTTTTTAATTTCAGAAGATCTTCATAGGCATAAGCTTCTAATTTATAATCGGATACTTTTTGATATTCACCTATCTTTTCAACAGCCTGATCCAATGCTCGCGGGTATACATTTCTATAATTTACCATCCCATCCAGATAGTTAGGATTTATTTTTATAGCATCGTTCAACAGATAGGATGCTTTTATATAGTTTCCCCTCTCAATCTGTGAGAGTGCTTTATTATTTATCCTCTCCTCAGCATTACTGCACCCCATAAGGATCATTCCTAATAACAATATAAATATCAACTTCTTCTTTTTCATTACTACCTCCTGATTGCTCTTTTTTATAGTATACCAAACCCTTCTCTTTATTCATAAAAAAAGCAACGTGATGAGTATCCAAAGGGACACAGGCTGGATTTTTCTATTCTTTTATCTATTCAATAAATTTTATAATTTCCTGGATAATAAAAAAATGACCCCTATTTAATATAGAAACCACTTTTTTGCTCAGCTCTTCTCTCTGGATTTATAAACATATTACAGGATAAATATTCCCGGTATTGCCATGGGATAGACAACATCTAGCCACACTTACTTTTTAAATTTATACATATGATCAATAGGCCCATTTCCCTTCCCGAGATCTATCCTACTTGAAATTGCACTGTATACATAATCTTTTGCTTTTTTCACCGACTCCTCCACACCTTCTCCTAAAGCCAAGTTAGCAGCAATAGCACTGGAAAGTGTGCATCCTGTTCCATGGGTATTTTTATTCTCTATAAAATCATTTCCAAAGACCTCATATTTCCCATCTTTATAGAGGATATCAATTGCTTTTTGGCTTGTTTCAAGGTGTCCTCCCTTAATCAGGATATACCCCTTATAATAACCAGAGATCTCCTGACACGCCCTCCTCATCTCCTCTTCACTGTTTATCTCGAATCCGCATAATATCTCTGCTTCCGGCAGATTTGGAGTTATAATTGAAGCTAGTGGCAATAATTCCTCCACAAGAGTTTCCCTGGCTTCTTTTTCCAGCAGTGTATGACCACTGGTTGATACCATCACTGTGTCCAACACTATATTTTTGGCATCATGGCTTTTCAATTTTTCCGATATTACCTTTATTATCTCTGTGTTAGATACCATCCCTATCTTTACTGCCATGGGATATATATCTTCAAATACTGCATCTATCTGGTTTTCTATTATTTTTTTATCTATATTTTGAATAGATCTTACTCCGGTTGTATTTTGTGCTGTAATTGTTGTGATCACACTCATTCCAAAGGTATTGTGCATTGTAAAAGTTTTTAAATCTGCCTGTATCCCCGCTCCTCCGCTGGAGTCACTCCCTGCTATAGTTAACACTGTATTCATCTTTTATCCTCCACTTTAAAAAATTATTTTTTTTGCCAAATCAGAGAGCACCTCTGACGCCTTATATGTATCTTCTGCCCCATATATAGCCGAAACAACTGCTATCCCTGCTATCCCTGTCCCTTCCAGCTCCAATATGTTTGATCTGTTTATCCCCCCTATAGCCACTACAGGAATTTTTGACTCCAAAGACAGTGCCTTCAGATCAGAATATGAAACACTGTCAGCATCAAGTTTTGTTGCTGTTGAAAATACTGCACCTATCCCATAATAATCAATGTCACTGTTGATACTTTTTTCCAGGTGTTCTTTTGTTTGAATCGATAAACCTATGATTTTATCTTTTTTCAATACCTTTCTGGCTTCTATGGGCGATATATCTCCCTGGCCTATATGCACTCCTTCACAATCTATCTTTTTACAGACCTCTATATTGTCGTTTATAATTAATTTTATTCCCATTTCATCGGTTATTTTTTTTACTTTTTTCCCCAATTCAACAAAACTGTTGGTATCCATATTTTTTTCCCTCAGTTGAATTATTGTTACTCCGGCATCTATAGACTGCCTAATCTTTTCAAAGTAATCTTCCCAGGATAAATTTCCTTTGGAAATAACACCGTAGAGGAGGAGTTCCTCTCTTTTTATTCTAGTTATATTCATAGTTCAACACTCCTATAAATTCTTCAAAGCTCATAGAACCGACCTTATCCAGTATCTTATTTTTTAATCTGCCCAACTCTCTTTTTTCCATAGAGTTTGCCGCCACTTCTCCACAGACACCCATAATTCCAACTCCATAGGTTGTCCCCATAAATATATCCTCTTTATTTCCTCCAAGACTTACTCCCAATAATGCACCAATCATACACCCGGTTCCTGTAATATCAGACATTATACGATTTCCATTGGACAGATAAACTCCTCTTTCACCGTCTGTTACAACATCAACTTTCGATGTTACAGCAACAATACAATTATGCATCTTTGATACTTCTTTAGCTATTTCCAGAATATCTTCTTTGGTTAATTCCTTATCTCCAGTGCTTACATTCACTCCGCTGATATCATTGTTCCCCTTTAACAACCCCTTAATTTCACTGATATTTCCTTTAATTACAGATACCTTAACCCTGGATAATATCTCATCTACTCCGTCTGTTCTTAACTTTGTAAATCCATAGCCTACCGGGTCTAATATTACCGGTATCTCCTTGATATTTGCCATCTCTCCTGCTCTTATCATAGATTCTATCGTTCTTTCATTTATCGTTCCTATATTTATTACCAGGGAGCTGCATACTGATACAACCTCCTCCACCTCTAAAATACTGTCTGCCATGATGGGACTTCCTCCAAAAGCCAATTGAATATTGGCACAATCATTCACAGTTACATAGTTTGTAATATTATGTACTAAGGGTTTATTCTTTCCTATATTTTCCTTTACCTTCTTCAATTCATTTATAAACTGTGTCTTCCTCTCCATTTTCCCTCCAATTTTTCTTTATAAAACAAAATAGCAATATGATACTGTATCCAAACAGGCATAATCTAGATTTTTATAATTTTTTATTTATTCCATAAATCTTATAATTCCCAAACTACAAAAAAAGATGCCTTAAACAAAGGCATCTTTAAACAATAAAATATTATTTTATCACTCCCTACGCTAGAATTACCTAGATCAGGTTAAAGGTCGAGACTATCTTGTCTCCTCTCAGCCATTTCAGCTCCCTTGCTTTTCTATAATCTATCACAAATATATTTAAATGACAAATATATTTAATTATGATCTCTTAGAAAGAATAGTTTCTTCCCTTTATAGTGTTCTGTGCTACTGCTAATTTGGCAATAGGTATTCTATACGGTGAACAGCTTACATAAGCCAGACCGATTGAGTGGAAAAATTCGATACTCTTTGGGTCTCCTCCATGTTCTCCGCAGACACCGATCTTAAGACCTTTCTTTGCTCCTCTACCCAGAGTAGCTGCCATCTCCATCAATTTTCCTACACCTTTTATATCTATAGTTTCAAATGGATCTGCTTCTAAGATATTTTTTTCCCTGTAGTCTGAGATAAATTTACCCGCATCGTCTCTCGAATATCCAAAAGTTATCTGAGTCAGATCATTGGTTCCAAAACTAAAGAAATCCGCTTTTTCTGCAATCTCACCGGCTGTAACGCAGGCTCTCGGAACTTCTATCATCGTCCCTATCTTATACTCTAATTCTATATCTGAATTTTCAATTACTTCATCTACTATCGATACCAGTCTTTCTCTCAGGTATCCAAGTTCCTCTACCTTTCCTACCAATGGAATCATTATCTCAGGTTTCACATCGATTCCTGATTTTTTTACCTCTATAGCAGCTTCAATGATCGCTCTAGACTGCATCTCATAGATCTCAGGATAAGTTATCCCCAATCTGCACCCACGATGACCCAGCATAGGGTTTAATTCCTCTAACTTTAACATTCTGTTATCTATCTCTTCCAGAGTAATTCCCATAGATTCAGTTAACTTTAATTTCTCCTCTTTCTCTCTTGGCAGGAACTCATGCAACGGAGGATCGATAAGTCTTACCGTTACAGAATTCCCCTTCATTTCTTCAAATATTCCTGTAAAATCAAGTCTTTGAAGAGGTAAGATACTCTCTAAAGCTATCTTTCTTTCATGACTGTTTTCAGCTAAGATCATCTCTCTCACATGATTTATCTTTTTTTCCTCGAAAAACATATGCTCAGTTCTGCAAAGACCTATCCCGTTGGCTCCAAAGTCATAAGCAACCTTGGCATCCAGTGGTGTATCGGCATTAGCCAGGACCTTCATTGCCCCAATTTCACTGGACCAGTCCAAGATCATCTTAAATTCATCGGTTAATCCAGAGTCACTTTTATTAAGTTCACCTAAGTATACATTTCCTGTGCTTCCATTTAACGATATATATTCTCCCTCAGAGACTGTGATATTTCCTACTGTAAATTCTTTTCTTTCCTCATCCGGCTCCAATGATCCGCATCCGCAGATACAGCATCTTCCCATTCCACGGGCAACTACTGCTGCATGGGAAGTCATTCCTCCACGAACTGTCAATATCCCGTCTGCTATGTTCATCCCCTCAATATCTTCCGGGGAAGTTTCTAATCTTACTAATATTCCGCCGTTATTTTCCTTTATTTTTTCTGAACTAAAATATACCCTTCCTGTTGCAGCACCTGGTGATGCAGCCAGTCCAGTCACTAAAACTTCTGAATTTGATAACTCTTCCTCTGAAAATGTCGGATGCAGAAGCTGTGAGATCATCTCAGGTTCTATCATCATTATAGCTTTTTCCTTAGTTATTATCCCCTCATTAACCAGGTCTGTAGCTACTTTTATAGCTGCATTTGCAGTTCTCTTACCGTTTCTTGTCTGAAGGATATATAATTTTTGATTTTCAATAGTAAACTCTATATCCTGCATATCCTTATAGTGATCCTCTAAAAGAGCACATAAATTTATCAGCTCTGTATAAGTTTCAGGCATTACATTTTCTAATTCTTCTATCTTTTTAGGAGTTCTTATCCCTGCTACTACATCTTCTCCCTGAGCATTGATTAAAAATTCACCAAATAATTTATTTTCACCACAAGACGGATTTCTGGTAAATACTACCCCTGTTCCTGAAGTATCTCCCATATTACCAAATACCATAGACTGGACGGTAACTCCCGTTCCGATATCATGGGGAATATTGTTTAAATTACGGTAGTAGATAGCTCTGGGATTGTTCCAAGAGCTAAATACTGCTTCGATTGCTGCTAACAGTTGGTCCATTGGATCTTCTGGAAACTTAAAGTTTACTTCTGATTTAAAGAGTTTTTTATATTCTTTAATATAAGTTTCTTTTTCAGCTCCATTCTTCTCAAGTTCTTTTTCAAGTAAATCATACTTGTACTTTTCAATTCCATATACTACCTCCGAAAACATTTGTATAAATCTTTTATAACTATTAAATGCAAACTCTTCATTGCCAGTTTGCGTTGCAAGTAACTTATATGTTTTGTCATTTAAACCTAAGTTTAAGATTGTATCCATCATTCCAGGCATAGATATGGCAGCACCAGATCTTACCGAAACAAAGAGCGGATTATCTCCTCCAAAATTTTTATCTGTCACGGCCTCTAAGTTCTTTAAGTTTTGCTTTATATCTTTCTTTAAGCCCTTCCATACCTTTTTCTGCTCATCATAGTATTTCATACAAGCTTCTGTCGTTATAACAAATCCCTGTGGAATGGGTAATCCTAATTTAGTCATCTCAGAAAGGTTTGCACCTTTTCCTCCTAATAATGACTTCATTTCCTTTCCACCGTCGTTAAAGGAATAAATAAATTTTTTCATGAGTTAATCCTCCTTGAGTATTTATGCTTTTATTAATTTTAAGATGATCTCTGCCGTCTCTTCAATGGCTTTCTCCGATACATCTATTACTGGACACCGTAATCTTTTCATTATCCTGTCTGAATAATCCAATTCTTTTAATATTCTTCCAAAGGATGCATAGCTGGATGCTCTCTCCTCCGCTTTCATTGTTTTTAATCGTTCTTCCCTTATCTTGTTTAATTTATCTATAGATATGGTCAGTCCGATTACCTGAGTTGCCTCAAAGATCTCTTTTGGAATAGGCACTTCCGGAACCAATGGAATATTTATTATCTTTAATCCACTTTTATTGGCTAAATAGATTGACAGTGGGGTTTTTGATGTTCTGGATAAGCCTACAATCAAAAGGTCCGCTTCCAATATTCCCCGGCTGATCTTTCCATCGTCATACTTTACTGCAAATTCCATAGCCTCGATACGCTTAAAATATTTTTCATCCATCTTCTTAAATGAATTTGCCTTAGATTTTTTAAATAATTTTTGAAATCCATATTTTAAAATTTTAAAGGTATCAAAATGTATTATATCTTTTTCTATACAAAATTTTTCCAGCTTCCGCAGCTGTTTTTTATCTTTCAAACTGTAAAAAACTAAGTTCTGAGAATTTAAAACTTCTAACTTTTCAAACTCCTTGTGGGTTATCTGTATCAGTTTAAAATCTTCCCGATTCAATTCATCTTTAATTACTTTCAAGATAACTTTTGAATCTACTATAGCATCATCTTTAATAAAATATATATCAATAATAGAAATCCCTCCTGTCACCTACGCAGCTATAATAAAGTCTCAAACAAAACTCTACTCAGATCTGTTTTCGAAATTTTCCCTACAATTTTATATCCATTTAACTCTTTGGAATATTCAACTACCGGCAGAGAATCTACCTCTTTTTTTACAATTATTTCAGCAGCTTCAAATAATGTAGCATCTGTAGTGCAAAAGTGTATATTCGGCATCCTGCTCATTATCAAACTTATAGGTAAAGATGAAAGATCCATCCCTCCTATAGCTGCTTTCAGCAGATCTTTCCTGGAAACTACTCCAGAAAGTAAATCTCCATTGGTTATATAGATAGTTCCTGAATCCCTTGTAAAAATTTCTACTATCCCGTCATGGATCGAATTTTTTTCCGACAGGATCAAAGCTTCCCCTATAAATTCCATTACATTCAGATCTTTCAATGAAGAACTGTCTATATTTTTAGGTTTCTGGGGGTTCAAACTGTATCCCACCTTGGTTTTAGATTTTATAATCTCTGATTTTATTAAAAAGGAAAAGTCCGTTCTAAGAGCTGATCTTGTGACTCCTAAGATCTTCGCTATTTTTTCTCCTGTAATTGAACCATTCATTCTA
>CAZUGM010000018.1:18214-18890 GCA_964619915.1 uncultured Fusobacteriaceae bacterium
TGTAAATCTCGAAGTCGGAGTCAAATGCCATAACGTATATAAATAGTCACCGAAAGTGTATTTTGGACGAGAAGTAGTTTCCGGTTATTTTGCCCGTGTCCAAATACTCGTTCTTTATGTTATTATAGGTAAACAACATTCGGTTGACCACCTTGGTGATGTGCTGTGTCTGGCTTCTAATAATTTCTATTATTCTAAATTGTCTTTCAGATAAATTCATAAATTCTCCTCTTTAGTGTTCACAAATACCTTGTAATTATTTTATCAATCTATCTTTGATCATATAATAATCCTTTAACGGGTAAAAGTCAACCTTTTTTTAATAATTTTTAACTTTTTTTATCGTTTTTTTCAACTTATAGTGTACATCAATATTTCCCTATAAGACTTCCGTTTCTATACATCTTCAAAAGTACTCTTAACTCCTTCAAACTCCTTATGAGGAGCTCCCCTGTTTCTGTATCTTTAACTTTTTTTCTCTCCGCCTTATCCACTAATTGTATCACCGATATTATCTCATGACCATCTTCGATGGCTTTTTCAATACTTTTAAATGGTTTATGGGATGCCAGCCTAAGTCCATAAGAATTATAGATCAAAGTGTAACCGGCAGTTCCGGTACTTGACTGGTAAGCCTTGGACAATCCTCCGTCAATTACCAATAATTTTTTTCCTG
>CAZUGM010000019.1:0-18448 GCA_964619915.1 uncultured Fusobacteriaceae bacterium
AAACCGGACTAAAAAACTAAACACTCCTCCTATACACCTCGATTTTACTGCCTTACACCAGATGAAACACATGTGTTATCACTTGTAAAAATATTAAAAAAACTTTTTATTTTTCACATCATTAAATAACCATAATGTTATTCATCGGTAGAGAAATATAATAGAAAAAAAGGAGAATCTATATACATATTAAATAAAAACCTACTCCAGAAATACGCTATAAAGGAATGAGTTTAAATTTATACTTTTTTACCTCACTAAAAAAGGTTCTAAGATTTTTCATCTTAGAACCTTTTTTTATCTCTATATAAATCCTTTATACTCTTTCATTACTAAGTGAGCATTGATCTGTTGTACAGTGTCTAGCGCCACCCCTACAACGATGATTATACCTGTCCCACCAAAGAATACTGGCAGTCCTGCTGCTGTAAATATAAAGGCTGGTAATACTGCTATGGCAGCTAAGAACATAGCTCCACCCCAAGTAATTCTAGTTATTACTTTTTCTAAATATTCTACAGTCTCATTTCCAGGTCTGATACCAGGAATTGTCCCTCCACCCTGCTTCAGGTTATCGGCAATTTTTTCCGGATCGAACATCATAGCTGTGTAGAAGAATGAGAAAAATATTACTAATACTGCATATAGAATTAGGTATACAGGATGATTTCTTCCTAACATCCTATTAAGTAAAGCATAGTATGGCATAGTTGATGGCAGTGAGTTCACTAGCAACGATGGTATCATCATTATTACAGATGCAAAGATTACCGGCATTACTCCTGCTGAATTTAATTTTACAGGTAAGAAACTACTGTTTGCAGCATTTCCTTTCCCTTGAAATCCTCTTCCTACATAGTGGATAGGGATTCTTCTCTGTGCCAATTGAAATACTACTATTCCTCCTACAGTCAATAGCGCTGAAGCTGCTACAGCTATTAAAACAGGTATTAAGAATTTATTTCCCTGCATTGTCTGTATAGTTTGAATAACTCCTGAAGGCATTCTGGCAATTACATTTAAGAAGATAATAAGCGAAATACCATTACCTATTCCTTTAATTGAAATTTGCTCTCCTACCCACATAAGAAATACAGTACCAGCTGTTACTGTAATTACAGTTGTCAGCACAAACATAAATCCAGGTGTCATAACAAGTCCCATAGATTGTAACCACATAGTCACACCAAAAGCTTGTATAAAACCGATTAGTATTGTTAAATATCTAGTCCATTGAGTCATCTTACTTCTTCCAGATTCCCCTTCTTTTTGAATTTCATCCAATTTCGGTATAATAACCGCTAATAAACTCATTACAATTGAAGCATTGATATATGGCATAACTCCTAGTGCAAAGATAGATACCCTTTGGAAAGCTCCTCCTGAGAACATGTTTATAAATCCTAAAACACTGTTATTGTTTACCATAGAAGCCAATCTCTCTAGGTCTACTCCCGGAACTGGAATCAATGTCCCTATCCTAGCTACTAAAAACATCAACAACGTATAAATTATTCTTTTTTTAAGTTCAGGCGTATTCATTACAGCCTCGAGCTTGGCATTAAATTGATCATATAACGACATCTGTCCACCCCTTGTTGCACAATATAATTGTGTGTAGTATATATATATTTCCCTAAAAATACGGATACTATAAGTATAGCACATTTTTTTTCTTTTTAATATATTCTAAATCATCTAATTGTTATTAGTTATATATTACAAAAGGTCTGCAAAATTGCAGACCCTTTGGTTAAGCCAATAAAACTTATTTAGTTTTGTTAGCGTGCTTGTTAGCGTTTCCAGCTACATCTTTAAAAGTCTTAACAGCGTGAACTGTAACAGTTCCACCATTAGCTTCTACAGCTGCTTGTGCTGATGCAGATACTTTGTTAACAACAACTGAAACGTTCTTGTTTAAAGTTCCGCTTCCTAATAACTTGATTCCAGATTTAACATCTTTGATTATTCCAGCTTCAACTAACATGATTGGAGAAACTTCTGTTCCTTCCTCAAATAAGTTTAAGATATCTAAATCAATGATTGCGAAATCCTTCTTGAATCTAAAGTTTGAGAATCCTCTCTTAGGAACTCTTCTGATTAAAGGCATTTGTCCACCTTCGAATCCTGCTCTTAAGCTTGATCCAGAACCAGATCTTGATTTTTGTCCATTGTGTCCTTTTCCAGATGTTTTACCAGTACCAGAAGACATACCTCTTCCAACTCTTTTTCTATCTTTTCTAGGAACAGAAGGTTGTAATTCATTTAATTTCATTATTTTACCTCCTCAACGTTAAGCATATATCCAATTTGGTGTAATTTACCTTTGATATCCGCTGTATCGTTGTGTTCTACTACATCATCTATTTTTTTTAAACCTAAAGATTTTAATGTAGCAATATGTCTTGGTTTTCTTCCAATTGGACTCTTAACAAGTCTAACTATTAATTTTGCCATGTCTTTGCTACCTCCTTAGTTTAATATTTCCTTAACTTCTTTTCCTCTTAATTTTGCAACTGATTCAGCTGATCTAAGAGTTTTTAATCCTTCGATAGTAGCTCTTGCAACGTTTATCTTATTCTTAGATCCTCTGATCTTAGTTAAGATATCAGTTACTCCAACTAATTCTAAGATTTCTCTTGCTGATGATCCAGCAATTACTCCAGTACCTTCAGATGCAGGCTTCATCCACACCTTAGTACTTAAGAACACACCATCTTGTTGGTGAGGTATAGTTGTTCCTTTTAAAGAAACAGTTACCATGTTCTTTTTAGCAGTAGCTATAGCTTTTTTGATAGCATCAGGAACACCGTTGGCTTTTCCTAATCCTAAACCTACTCTACCTTTTTCATCACCTATTGCTGCTAAAACTGAGAAAGATATTGATCTTCCACCTTTTGTAGTTTTAGAAACTCTAGAGATTTTTAATATTTTTTCTTTAAATTCTTTTTCTTCTCTTTTAAACTTAGACAAAATATATCCTCCTCTCTACTAGAATTTTAATCCAGCTTCTCTAGCAGCATCAGCTAATGCAGCAACTCTACCAGTGTATACATAACCACTTCTATCGAATACTACAGTATCTAATCCTTTTGCTACAGCTAGTTCAGCAATTTTCTTACCTACTAACTTTGCTGCTTCTATGTTTCCACCGTGCTTAACTTCAGCTTTTAAATCCTTAGATATAGTTGAAGTTGCAACTAATGTTACACCATTTACATCGTCAATTAATTGAGCGAATATGTTATTGTTTGATCTAAAAACATTTAATCTTGGTCTTTCAACAGTACCAGAGATCTTGTTTCTAATAGACAATTGTTTTCTTCTTCTTAAAGCTTTTCTATTAACTTTTTTAAACAACTGACTTACCTCCTTTTAGTTAAGGTAAATTACGCTTTCTTACCTTCTTTTCTTCTTACAACTTCATCCGAGTACTTAACTCCTTTTCCTTTATAAGGTTCAGGTTTTCTATGTGCTCTGATTTCTGCTGCTACTTGTCCAACTACTTCCTTTGATATTCCATCAATATGGATTGTAGTATTACCTTTTTCAACTGTGAATTGAATTCCTTCAACTTCAGAAATCATTACTGGATGAGAGAAACCTAATGCGATTTCTAATCCTTTCCCAGCAGCTTTGGCTCTATATCCAACACCTACTAAGTTTAATGTTTTTCTGAATCCTTCAGTTACACCAACGATCATGTTGTTGATGTTAGCTGTTGCAGTTCCATGCATAGATCTTTCAGTTGGAGTATCTCCAGCTCTTTCTACAGTTAATTCATTATTTTCAATTTTAACAGTTAACCCGTTAAATATTTCTCTAGTTAAAGTTCCTTTAGGTCCTTTTACAGTTACTACATTTTCGTTGATAGCAACCTCTACACCAGCAGGGATAACTAGGGTTTTATTACCTATTCTTGACATTTAAAATGCACCTCCTAGTTATTTCTTACCAAACGTAACAAAGTACTTCTCCACCAATATTACTCTTTCTAGCAACTCTGTCAGTTACAAGTCCGTTAGACGTTGAAACTACAGCAATTCCTAATCCAGATAATACTCTTGGCATATCTTCAGCTGAAGAGTAAACTCTTCTTCCTGGCTTAGATATTCTTTTGATTCCTTTGATTACTTTTTCTTTTCCTACATACTTTAAATATACTCTGATGTTCTTCTTGTTCCCATCAGTAATTACTTTATAGTTAGAGATATACCCTTCCTCTTTTAATACAGCAGCTAAAGCTACCTTCATTTTTGAATGTGGGATATCTACTTTGTCGTGCATTACTGAGTTAGCATTTCTAACTCTTGTTAACATATCTGCAATTGGATCAGTTAAAAACATATCTACAAATCCTCCTTCCTAGTTTCTTATATGATGTTACGATCGAATGGAGGTTATTACCAAGATGATTTAGTTACACCGGGTATTAATCCTGCTCCAGCTAATTGTCTACACTTCATTCTAGCGATTCCAAATTCTCTCATATATCCTCTAGGTCTTCCGTCTCTTTGACATCTATTTCTTTTTCTTACTGGAGAGGCATTCTTGGGAAGCTTGTTTAATTCTGCAACAGCTTCTACGTCTCCAGCTTTTATTCTAGCTTTTAATTCTGCTCTTTTTGCAGCAAATTTATCTGCTAGTTTAGCTCTTTTAACGTCTCTTGCGATCATTGACTTTTTCGCCATGTGCTTTTCCTCCTACTCCTACTTTTTAAAAGGCATACCAAATGCTTTTAGTAATGCTCTTCCTTGCTCATCATTTTTTGCTGATGAAACTATTGATATTGACATTCCGAATAATTTATCTACTTTATCGAATTCGATTTCAGGGAATACTAATTGATCTCTCATTCCAAGAGAATAGTTTCCTCTACCGTCGAATGCTTTTGCAGAAACTCCATCGAAGTCTCTAACTCTTGGTAAGATTACATTTACTAATCTATCCATGAAATCGTACATAGCTTCTCCTCTAAGAGTTACTTTTGTTCCGATTGCTTGACCTTCTCTTAATTTGAATCCAGCTTCTGACATTTTAGCTTTAATTACAACTGGCTTTTGACCAGATATAGTTGCTAAGTCTGCAGCAGCAGCATCCATTAATTTAGAGTTTTGAGTCGCTTCTCCAACACCCATGTTTAAAACAATTTTGTTTAATTTTGGACATTCCATTATATTTTTTAATCCTAACTCTTTCATAAGAGCAGGAGATATTTCATTTGTATACTTTGTATGACATCTAGAAACATATTTAGCCACTAGTTACCCTCCTTTCTTATAAAGTTTCTCCAGAAACTTTAGAGTATCTTACTTTCTTACCATCTACTACCTTTGTTCCAATTCTAGTTGGCTTTCCAGTTTTAGCATCAAAGATCATTACCTTTGAAGAGAAAATTGGTGCTTCCATAGTTACAACTCCACCTTGTGGGTTTGCTTGGCTAGGTTTTAAATGCTTAGTAACAACATTGATTCCTTCAACTAAAACTTTACCTTTCTTAGTAAATACTTTAGTTACTTTTCCAGTTTTTCCTTTATCTGATCCAGAGATTACCATTACTGTATCTCCAGTTCTAACGTGCATTTTTGTAGGCACGAATTTGATTTTAGGTTTAGCCATGATTTAAGCCTCCTTCCTTATAATACTTCAGGAGCTAAAGAAACTATTCTCATAAAGTCTTTTGCTCTTAATTCTCTAGCAACAGGTCCAAATATTCTTGTTCCTCTTGGCTCTTTTTTGTCATTGATTACAACAGCTGCGTTGTCATCAAATTTGATATATGATCCGTCTTGTCTTCTTATTTCCTTTTTAGTTCTAACTACTACAGCTCTGATTACGTCTCCCTTTTTAACGTTTCCGCCAGGATTCGCTTCTTTAACTGAAGCTACAACTACGTCACCGATAGTTCCGAATCTTCTTACAGATCCACCTAAAACTCTGATTACCATTATTTTTTTAGCACCTGAGTTATCAGCAACATTAAGGACAGTTTGTTGTTGTACCATGTTGTACCCTCCTCTCAATCTCTAACTAATTAAGATTACTTAGCTTTCTCTGTTACTTCTACTAATCTCCATCTCTTATCTTTAGATAATGGCTTAGTTTCCATGATTCTTACTTTATCACCAGTTCTAGCGATATTGTTTTCGTCATGAGCCTTAAATTTATTAGTTCTTTTCATTCTTTTTTTATATAAAGAGTGTAATTTCGTAGTTTCTTCCATAACAACGATAGTTTTATCCATCTTGTCCGAAACAACGATTCCTTCTCTAACTTTTCTTTCGTTTCTCAAGAACCCTACCTCCTCGTTGTACAATGAGCCGCTAATTTTATTAAGCAGTTCTCTCATTTAAAATAGTTTTGATTCTAGCGATGTTTCTTCTAACTTCTCTTATCTTAGCAGTGTTCGCTAATTGACCTAATGAAAGTTGAAACTTTAAGTTAAATAATTCTTCTTTTAATTCTTTTGCTTTTACTACTAATTCCTCAGTAGCAATTCCTCTGATTTCTTTAGCTTCCATTATTTCTCACCACCATCTTTTTTTACAATTTTACAAGCGATTGGTAATTTCATAGTAGCTTTTCTTAGAGCTTTAAGTGCTAACTCTTCAGATACTCCAGAAACCTCAAACATGATTCTTCCTGGCTTTACTACTGCAACATAACCTTCTACGTTACCTTTACCTTTACCCATTCTAACTCCAGCAGGTCTTGCTGTGATAGGCTTGTCAGGGAATATTCTAATAAATACAGTTCCTTCTCTTTTGAAAGTTCTGTTCATAGCTACTCTACAAGATTCAATTTGTCTGTTTGTGATCCACTTTGGCTCAAGGGCTTGTAATCCCCATTCACCGAATGCTACAGTATTTCCTCTTTGAGCAGAACCTTTCATTCTTCCTCTGAAACTTTTTCTATGTTTTGTTCTTTTAGGCATTAACATAATTACTTAACCCCTCCTTCCTTTTTAGTTGGAAGCACTTCACCATTAAAAATCCATACTTTGATTCCTAAAGCTCCATATGTAGTTCTAGCAGTTGCTGTTGCGTAGTCGATGTCAGCTCTTAAAGTATGTAAAGGTACTTTACCTGCTACATTCCACTCTGCTCTAGCGATCTCTGCTCCATTAAGTCTTCCTGAAATCATTACTTTGATTCCCTTTGCTCCAGCTTTTTCAGCTCTCATGATAGCTTGGTTCATTGCTCTCTTATAAGCAACCCTCTTCTCAATTGAAGTTGCGATTCCCTCTGCTACTAAAGTCGCGTCCTTGTTGAAGTTTCTAACCTCTTGTACTTTAATGATAACTTTCTTTCCAGTCATCTTTACTAATTTTGTTTTTAATGATTCGATTTCAGAACCTTTTCTTCCAATTACAATTCCAGCTTTAGCTGTAAATATTAAAACTACAACCTGTGAAGGTGAAGTTCTTTCTATTTTCACTTTAGAAATTCCTGCATGGTAGTAAGCTTTCTTTACGAAAGATCTGATTTCCATATCTTCGTGTAAGTAATTTGCGTACTCTTTTTTTCCAGCATACCAAGCTGATTCCCAAGTTCTTGTAATTCCAAGTCTTAGTCCTCTAGGATCTACTTTTTGTCCCACAGTCTTACCTCCCTGATTTACTTCTCTGATACTGCTACAACGATGTGTGCTGTAGGTTTTCTGATTATGTCTGCTTTACCCATTGCTCTTGGCTTTATTCTCTTCAATACTGGTCCTTCATTGATCATTATTGTAGAAACAACTAATTTTTCTTCATCCATCTCGTGGTTGTTAGTTGCGTTAGCGATAGCTGATGATAAAGTTTTCTTTATTATTACTGCTGATTTCTTATTTGCGAATTCAAGGATATCTAACGCTTCTAAAGCTGATTTTCCTCTTACTAAGTCCGCTACTAATCTTGCTTTTCTTGGAGATAATCTCACATATCTAGTTATTGCTCTAGCTTCCACTAGTATAACCTCCCTTATCATATCCTAATTGATACATTATTTTTTCTTTTTCTTTTTATCTACACCATGACCGTAATAAGTTCTAGTAGGTGAAAATTCTCCTAACTTATGTCCAACCATATACTCAGTTACGTGAACAGGTACATGCTTTTTACCGTTATAAACTCCAAATGTTAATCCAATGAAGTTAGGAAATATAGTTGATCTTCTTGACCAAGTTTTGATTACCGCTTTCATGTTATCCGCCGCTACTGCCGCTTCAACTTTCTTCATTAAGTGATGATCACAAAAAGGTCCTTTTTTTAATGATCTTGCCATTAGTCAGTGCCTCCTCTCAAATTACTTTTTCTTCTTTCTTCTTACGATGAACTTATCAGATGCTTTCTTTCCTCTAGTTTTCTTACCTAAAGTAGGTTTTCCCCAAGGAGTAACAGGTGATTTTCTACCGATAGGTGATCTACCTTCTCCTCCACCATGTGGATGATCACAAGGGTTCATTGCTGATCCTCTTACGTGTGGTCTTCTTCCCATGTTTCTGTTTCTACCTGCTTTACCGATTGAAACTAATTGATGTTCAGCGTTTCCGATCTCACCAATAGTCGCCATACATTCTTTATGAATTAATCTTAATTCTCCAGAAGGTAATTCGATATGACAGTAAGTCCCTTCTTTAGCAACTAATCTTGCTGAAGTTCCTGCAGATCTTACTAATTGTCCACCTTTAGCGATTTGTAATTCAATGTTATGGATTTGCGTTCCTACTGGCATATCCTTTAACTTAAGTGCGTTTCCTGGCTTGATTTCTGCGTTAGCTCCTGCCATTACAACGTCTCCAGCTACTAATCCTTTAGGAGCTAAGATATATCTCTTTTCTCCGTCTACATAATGTAATAAAGCGATGTTTGCTGTTCTGTTTGGGTCATATTGAATAGATGCTACCTTTGCAGGTATGTCTAATTTATTTCTTTTGAAATCAATTATTCTATACATTCTCTTATGACCTTTTTGTCTGTTTCTACCTGTTCTGTGACCGTAGTTATCTCTACCGTACGCTGAGTTTAAAGGTACAGTTAAAGATTTTTCAGGTCTAACATTTTTATCTAATTCTTCACTAACTAGGTAAGACATATGTCTCGTACCGTTAGTCATAGCTTTCATCTTTCTGATTGCCATTTCTATTAACCTCCATTGACCTATAAGTATCTTATATTTTTAAAATTTTATTCGATTAAACTGTTTCGAAGTAAGTTATTACGTTTCCTTCAGCTAATGTTACAACAGCTTTTTTCTTAGCAGCAGTCATGTACATTTTTTGTCCATGTCTAGCTGAAACTGATTTGATGTTAGATGTAGCTACATCAGTTACCTTTACATTAAAGATAGTTTCGATAGCCTTTCTTATTTCAATTTTGTTAGCCTTTTTGTTTACTTCAAAAGTGAATTTATTGAATTCTCTTCTTAAAATTTCAGATTTTTCAGTGATGATAGGCTTTTTGATGATATCGTAAGCAGTCATTATCCTAGCACCTCCTCAAGAGTTGTTAAAGCATCCTTAGTAATGATTACTTGGTTTTGCTTTAATAACCAGTATACACCTAATTCATTTGGTTGTAATACAACTGCATTTTCTAGGTTTCTAGCTGATAAATATAAGTTGAAGTCTTCTTTGTTTGCTAAGTCATTTACTACGAATAATTGCTTATTAGTAGCGTTTAAAGCAGTTGTTAACGCAACGATTGACTTTGTCTTAGGTGCATCGAATGCTGCATCTAATACTAAGATATCTCCGTTAGCTACTTTAGCTGATAAAGCTGACTTTAAAGCTAAGCTTCTTACTTTCTTATTTACTTTCTTTTCAAATGATCTTGGTGACGGACCGAATGTAACTCCTCCACCTACCATATGAGGGGCTCTGATAGTACCTTGTCTAGCTCTACCTGTTCCCTTTTGTCTGAAAGGCTTTCTTCCTCCACCTCTCACCATTCCTCTTGTCTTAGTTGATGCAGTCCCTTGTCTTGCAGCAGCTAATTCAGCAGTTAACACTTCGTGTAAAACTGTTTTATTAGGCTCAATAGCGAATACTGTATCTTTAACTTCTACAGTACCAGTTTGAGTTCCTGTTACATCATATATATTTAAAACTGACATTGTCGTCCTCCTCTCTTATTTCCTTCTAAATTATTTTTTGATAGCTGGCTTTATTACAATGTATCCGTTCTTTGGTCCTGGAACCGCACCTTTTACTAATAATAAGTTGTTTTCAACATCAACTTTTACTAATTCTAAGTTTTGAACAGTTACTTGTGCATTACCATATCTACCCATCATTTTCATACCTTTGAATACTTTAGAAGGGTTTGAAGATTGACCAATTGATCCTCCAAGTCTATGATTTCTTGAAACACCATGAGTTGCTCTGTTTCCGCTGAAGTTATGTCTCTTCATTACACCGGCAGTACCTTTACCTTTTGAAGTACCTGTGATGTCTACGAAGTTAGTTCCTTCTAAAACGTCTACTTTTAACTCTTGCCCTAATTCATAACCTTCTACTGAGTCTACTTTAAGCTCTTTAACAAATCTTTGAGATTTAACTCCAGCTTTGTTGAAGATTCCCATAAGTGGCTTAGTAGTGTTCTTCTCTTTCTTTTCATCGAAACCTAATTGAATTGCTGAGTACCCTTCTTTTTCTACAGTTTTCTTTTGTAAAACATAGTTAGGACCAGCTTCGATTACAGTTACTGGAACAAATTTCCCTTCTTCGAAAATTTGAGTCATTCCGATTTTTTTTCCTAAAATTCCTGACATATTGTGTCTACCTCCATCAAATAATATATTGGTTAGCAACTTCACCTCGTGGTTCCTATGTTTTCTTTTTACAGAAAACAGCGTATTGCTGCCAACTTGTATTATTCTGTAAAGCAATCTAAAATGTGATATTTAAATTACCCAACAAAACGAAACCATTAGTAATTAAACTTGTTTGATTTCAATACCTACACCAGCTGGTAAGTTAACTGCAGTTAAAGATGAAATCGTCTTTTGAGTAGCGTCTTTAATCTCAACCATTCTTCTGTGAACTCTCATTTCGAATTGTTCTCTTGAAGCTTTGTTAACGTGAACTGATCTTAATACAGTGTGCTTCTTAATCTTTGTTGGTAAAGGCATTGGCCCAGCGATTTCCGCTCCAGATTTTTTAGCAACGTCTGCGATTTTTGCTGCTGATTGATCTAATAATTTGTGATCATAAGCATTTAAATAGATTCTTAACTTTGATGCCATTTGTATATTGCACCTCCCGTCCTGTAATGTTTTATAGTTTTTAAGGTCAACTATCTTTCACAACCCAAATATTATATCACACTTTCAGAAAAATGCAAAATGTTTTTTGTGTTATAAACCTTTTTTGTGACTATGGGGATCACCAAGCTTTTTTAGTGGTCCGCTTCTTAAATACCTAGTTAGTTTATCAAAAAGAAAGGGAAAGATACAGGACAAAAGTCCGGTTTAGAAGTTTTTGTTTTTGGGATATTTATTTTAATGGTACTAAATTTCAAGAAACCACACTCAACACTTTTTTTCTCCTCCTATTTTTCCATATATATAGTATATTTTTGCAACAACTTTTCCTTTTTATATTTTCTCGATTCACGAGCACTTAAATTTCTTTTTAACAAAAATAAATTTTGCGATGTGATAACAGAGAAAAGGGCGTAAAAACTCTAAAAGAAAAAAACTAAAATTCTAGCTTTCACTAAACCTGCTTTCTTTATCGCACCCCCAGATTATTTTACAACACAGAGAACATTCTAAAGAGTCCCTCTTTAATACAGGTTCATTTACTTTTGTGAGTCACATTTAAATTTGTTTAAATTGAAATATAAAAAGAGAGTTTAGAAAAATACTCATCCGTTTGAACGAAGTGAGTTATGATTTTTTCTAATTTTCTTGATTATGAAATAAAAATTTTAAAACAGTCTTGAACTTTTTGGTTACATTTTTCTTTCAAGAGAAAAAGTAACAAAAGACACTAAAAAAGGATCAGACTCTTTAGTCTAATCCTTTTATCACATCCAGTATATCCCCTAATTTAAAACCTCTCCTCATAAAATAGGCGACCTGTTTATCCCTCTCTTTATTTTTCACCTTATGAAATAATTCCAATATCATCTTTTTTTCATCCACTTCCTCCCCATCATAGATACTATCTATAGTGGAGGAGTCTATTCCCTTCAGATGAAGTTCATACTCTATCCTCTTTCTGCCCAAACTTTTTTTTGAATTTATATAGGACTCAGCATAACTATAGTCATCCAAGTAACCTAACTCAGATAATTTAGAAATCACTTTTTGCAGCCTACCCTCAACTGCAGAACTCCTTTTATATTTCATCCTGAGCTTCTGCAAAAGATCCCTCACCGTATAATCTCTTTTAGACAGCAAAAAATACGACTTTGAAAGAGCTGAATCATAGATAATATTCAGGTATTCATCTGCACTGATCTCACTGTCAGTTTTTATCCCATACTTAGCCTTTATATCCCTGTTTATATCTATAATTTCATCATTTTCAAGATATATCTTATTCTTCTGAAATTTCAGCACTTTCATCTATAACCTTTTCTCCCGCTGGATTTAAAATCACATTTACTTCCTTCTCTATCTGACCTAAAAGATCCTTATCTTCCTCTAGTCTGGCTTTTACATTTTCCCTACCCTGACCTAATCTGATATCACCAAAACTAAACCATGCTCCTGATTTTGCCACGATATCATTCTCAATTCCAAGATCCAATATTTCTCCTACTCTGGAAATTCCCTTTCCATACATTATCTGGAAAGCAGCTTCTTTAAATGGAGGAGCTATCTTATTTTTAGTTACCTTTACCTTGGTTTCATTTCCTAAAATATCATCACCCTGTTTTACAGAACCGACTCTTTTCACCTCTAATCTTACAGATGAATAGAATTTAAGAGCTCTACCACCTGTTGTTGTCGTTTGAGGTCCAAATCCAAATCCGCCAATTTTTTCCCTTATCTGGTTGATGAATATCATAGTAGTCTTAGATTTATTTAGGTTAGCAGTGAGTTTTCTCAATGCCTTAGACATCAACCTTGCCTGTAATCCCATCTGCTGGTCACTCATCTCTCCGTCGATCTCTACCTTAGGTACCAATGCCGCCACCGAGTCAACTACCACTATATCAACAGCACCCGATCTTACCAGCATATCTGCAATTTCCAGAGCCTGTTCTCCAAAATCCGGCTGAGATATCAACAGTTCTTCCACATCTACTCCCAGTGCTTTGGCATATTTAGGATCCAATGCATGCTCCGCATCTATAAATGCAGCTATCCCGCCCATCTTCTGTGCTTCTGCAATAGCATGAAGAGCTATAGTTGTTTTACCCGAACTCTCAGCCCCATAGACCTCTACTACTCTTCCCCTGGGAAATCCTCCAAGTCCCAATGCTTTATCTAAATTTATACTTCCAGTAGGGATTACCTCTACATTCATATGGGAATTTTCACCCATTTTCATTATAGATCCATCTCCATATTCTTTCTTTATCTGCTTCATCGCAAGTTCCAACGCTTTATTTTTATCTACCGATTCTTTTTTCTTAGCCATCTTTTTCACCTCATTTAAAATTTCTTTTCTCTCTAAGAATAGTTTACTATATTATCCCCTTCTTTACAATTAAAGTTATATTAATTTATATATACCTTTCACCACTCAATATAGATAATTCATCTGCACTAACCCAACTTAAGAAATAAAATTAGGGTTTCATACAAAAAAACCACCAAAATCGGTGGTTTTTTATCATTATTTAATATATATCCTGGATTCATAAGGCCTGATTTTATCACTTTTTTCAGCATAATTACTGTTCAGAAGTTCGTACCCCTCTAAATCAATGTTATATTCAACCTCTTCCTTATAAAAATTACATATTACCAACATCTTTTTTCCTTCATATTTTCTTTTATACACATATAATTGAGAATTATTCATATCTACTATCTCGTAATCTCCATAGGCTACCACCGGGAATTCTTTTCTAATTTTCAGTAGCTCTTTATAGTGGTAAAATATAGAAGTTTTGTCTAAAAGTGCATTTTCAGCATTTACCTTTTCATAATTTTCACACAGGGACAGCCAAGGAGTACCATCTGTAAACCCTCCATTCTTACCACGATTCCACTGCATAGGAGTTCTGGAGTTATCCCTGGATTTCTCTCCCAATATTTTTAATATTTCATCTTCTGATTTCCCTTCTGATTTTAATATTTCATAATAATTTAAAGACTCCACATCCCTATACATATCTATAGAGTTATATTTTGCATTGGTCATTCCAAACTCTTCACCTTGATATATATACGGTGTCCCCTTCATCATATGAACCGCTGTTCCAAGCATTGTAGCACTTTCCCTGTGATACTGTGTATCATCCCCAAACCTGCTGACTACTCTAGGCTGATCATGGTTACACCAAAATAAAGCATTCCAGCCTCCTCCTGCATCCATCTCTGTCTGCCAGGTATTGAACAGTTCCTTCAGTTTAAAAAAATCAAATTCTATTTGGCTCCACTTGTCCCCATCCTTATAATCTACCTTCAAATGATGAAAATTAAATGTCATGCTCAACTCTTTTTCCTCTATGCTGCTGTATTTAATACAGTTATCAATAGATGTACTGCTCATCTCTCCTACAGTGACAACATCCTCATATTTCCCAAATGTTTTTTCGTTCAACTCCTTCAGATATCCATGTATTTTTGGACCATCTGTATAGAACCGTCTTCCGTCTCCTACCTCATCATCCATATATAGATCTGGCTTACTGATAAGGTTTATAACATCCAGCCTGAATCCCTTAACTCCTTTTTCCAACCAAAAATTAGTTATCTTGTATATCTCTTCCCTTACCTCCGGATTTTCCCAATTGAGATCTGCCTGGGTTTTATCAAATAGATGAAGATAATATTTACCTAATTTCTCAGCATATCCCCATGCCGATCCTCCAAATTTAGATATCCAGTTAGTAGGAGCTTTCCCGTCTTCAGTTTCTTTAAATATATAGTAATCCTGATATTTTTTTTCTCCTGCCAGTGCCCTTTGAAACCATTCATGATCAGTAGATGTATGATTAAACACCATATCCAGCATAACTTTCAGTCCACGCTTTTTCGACTCTTCCAGTAAATTTTCAAAGTCTTCCATAGTTCCAAATTCTGGATTAATCTTAGTATAATCTGCCACATCATAACCATTATCATTCATAGGAGATGGGTATATCGGAGTCAGCCATATAAACTCTACCCCTAACTCCTTTATGTAATCTAACTTTTCAATTATTCCCTTGATATCCCCCTGACCAGAACCAGTAGTATCATTAAAACTTTTTGGATAGATCTGATATACCGATCCCTTTGCAAACTCTCTCATACCTTTCTCCTTTTCTTCATTGTTCTTTAAATTTACGCCTTCTTTTATATTTATACAATTAGAGAGATTTACTAAAAACCTCTCTAAACTTTAAACCCTACTCAGCCTCAACTGCTGCCACCTCGTTCAAACCTAATTGCTTCTTTTTAAACACAGCCATAGTAAGTACAACAGGCACAACAATAGCGATTAATATACATACTGCATATGCTGCCCAATACTGGGGCTGAATAGATAAAATTCCCGGTATTCCGCCTATTCCTATACCATTGGACATCACACCAAACATTCCCGCAACTATTGCGGCTGCCGCTGATCCAACCATTGCACATAACATAGGGTATTTATATTTCAAATTAATACCATACATCGCCGGTTCCGTCACTCCTAAATATGCTGATATGACAGCCGGTACAGACACCTCTTTTTCCAGTTTATTTTTTTTGTTGGCTATTACTATACCTAATACAGCCGACCCTTGAGCTATATTTGATAGAGCTATTAACGGCCACAACATAGTTCCGCCTAAGTTTTGAACCAACTGTAGATCCACTGCATTGGTCGTATGATGCACACCAGTTATTACAAGTGGACCATATACAAATCCAAATAATGCCGATCCCACTACTGCAAATGGTCCTGTTAATGCAGCTTTTGCTACGAAGGCCACTCCATCACCGATTAATCTTCCCAGCGGACCAATAAAAGCGTGGGCCAAAATAACTGCTCCCAACAGAGATACAAACGGAACTACCACTAAAGTTAGATAGTCCGGAACTATTTTCTTTATTTTATTCTCAATAAATGCCAACGACATTCCTGCTAATATCGCCGGAATTACCTGTGCCTGATACCCCACTTTTTCCATAGTTGCAAAACCAAAGTTCCATACATCCGGTTCTACTACCCCAATGGCATAGGCATTCATCAATTGCCCCGATACCAGAGTAATACCCAAAACTATACCGAGTATAGGTGTTCCGCCCATTTTTTTAACTACCGACCAAGTTACTCCTACCGGCAGAAAATGAAATATCGCTTCCCCTATAAGCCATAAGAAAGAATGGGCTCCAGCCCAGAACTGACTCACTTCCACAAGTGTTTGCGTTCCGCCATTCATAAGTTTAATATCACCTATTACATTTCTGAACCCTAATATAAGACCTCCGACTATAATTGCCGGTAACAGAGGTACAAATATCTCTGCCAGATGTGAGATTGTTCTTTCCAGCACATTCATATTTTGTTTTGCCGCCTTTTTAGCTTCATCCTTGTCCATAGATGCTACCCCTGTTTGATCTACGAAACTATTATAAAAATCTTTTACACCTGGTCCAATAATCACTTGAAATTGACCACCACTGGTAAAAGTCCCTTTCACAGATTTTAAAGCCTCTATTCCCTCTATATCAGCCTTCTCCTCATCTTTTAAAACGAACCTCATCCTTGTAACACAGTGACTTAAAGCTGCAACGTTGTCTTTTCCACCAACTAACTCAACAAGTTTTTTTACGTCATCTTTTGAAATTTTAGCCATTTCAACTCTTCCCCCTATTTTTAATTTTTTTAGATAAAAACGTCTCTGGGAACGTTCCCAATTTGAAATAAAAATTTTTCTATAAAGTACTTTATCACATTGTTTTATTATTTGTCAATTTTTTGTGTTTTTTTAGTATCTTTTGTATTGAATTCCACAGTTTTTAATTTCAGAAATTTTTATTTACCCTTGACCAAGTGGGATTCCATAACTATTTTTTCATATGCAGATTGCCCGGATAACATCTTAAAGATTATTTTTCCTGCCTCTATTCCTGATTTTTTATAGGATAAATTAACTGTGATGTGATCATCATATAAAAAATTTAACAATTCATTTTTCCCAATACCACTGACAACTATATTTTCAATATAGTTTTCCGACAGATATTTCCTCACTCCCAAAGCCAAATTATCGGTAGCGCAGACTATAGCATCTATTTTATGTTCTACCAGAACTTTAGTCAGTTCATAGGCTTTTTTATAGGTGAAATCCCCAAAGACACTTATATTTTTCATATTATTTTTATTTACAAATTCCTCATAGGCCTGATATCTCCTATACCCGGTAGTCCGATCACTCAAATCTACCCCCATATAGGCTATTTTTTTTAATCCCATATCCTGAAATTCTTTCAAAACTTTCTCCACAGCACCATAGTCGTCATAAACTATCGAAGTAAATCCTTTCACTTCCTGCCCCATCATAACAACCGGTACTTTTATTTTTTTCAGGTAGTCATATTCCACACCACTGGTAGCAAACAAAATTATACCCTCCACTTTTTTATTTATAAACATCTTTACATGTTCCTTTGTTTTTTCCTGATCAAATAAACTCTCAACAAGAACCACGTCATAACCCATACTGTAGATGATCTCCAGCATCCCTCTGACAGCCTGTGCTTCAGATGACGAATCTAAACGACTGGTTATAATCCCTATTACACGGCTGTTATTCGATCTCATTCCCCTTGCATTTATAGATGGTTTATAATTCATCTCATTTATAACTTTCAATACCTTTTCCCTGGTCTCTTCCTTTACATTTTCATCGTGATTCAACACACGAGATACCGTTGATTTTCCTACTCCAGATTTTTTAGCTATATCAAATATAGTTAATTTCTTCATCAAATCACTCCATTTCATTATATATACTTTATATTTTACTCCTTTATCTTTTTTTTACAAGTTATTTTCATCAAATCTACAAGGTATATCTTTAATAAACAAAAAAACCAGTCATAAGACTGGTTTAAAATTTTATAAATTGGAGGCGACGACCAGATTCGAACTGGTGATGGAGATGTTGCAGACCTCTGCCTTACCACTTGGCGACGTCGCCGTTATTTATTATTAATCTTATATAAAATGGTGCCTTGACGCGGAATCGAACCACGGACACGAGGATTTTCAGTCCTCTGCTCTACCGACTGAGCTATCAAGGCATCATATATGGCGGGAGTGACGAGACTCGAACTCGCGACATCCTGCGTGACAGGCAGGC